>DAIMJK010000108.1:0-10645 GCA_036722245.1 Lysobacterales bacterium | reverse complement strand
CGGGCACCGGCACCACCCCGACGTTCGGATCGATGGTGCAGAACGGATAATTCTCCGCCGCAATCCCGGCCCGCGTCAGCGCATTGAAGAGGGTCGACTTGCCGACATTCGGCAGACCGACGATACCGCATTGGATGGCCACTATTTCTTGCCTCGGGGTAGGGTTTCGTGGATTGGGAAATTGAGGTTGTTGGATTGGAAGAGCGTTTTACGTGTTACGTTTTACGTTTCAAGAAAAGAGCGGAAGCGAGGCGAGCTTGCAAGAGCAGCTCTTGATCTGGCTCCTGACGTAAAACGTAAAACGTAAAACGTAAAACCGCTTTATTTGGAATTAAGAAACTTCATCGCCTCGCCCATCCCCTTGTCAAACATGACCGGGATCGCGCGCAGCGCGTTATTGATACTGTCGTTCATGAGTTCCGCATCCTGCTTGCCCGGTTGCCCGAGCACCCACGGCGTCACCTGATCCTTGTTGCCAGGGTGGCCGATGCCGATGCGCAGGCGGTGGAAGCGGGCGTGGCCGAGGTGGGCGATGATGTCGCGCAGGCCGTTCTGGCCGCCGTGGCCGCCGTCGAACTTGAGTCGGGCGGTGCCGGTCGGCAGGTCCAGTTCGTCGTGTGCCACCAGCATCTGGTCAGCTTCGATCTTGTAATAGCGCAGGATGGCTGACAGGCACTGGCCGCTGCGGTTCATGAAGGTCAGCGGCTTGACCAGCAGGACGCTGTCGCCACCCAGCCGGGCCTTGCACACTTCCGCCTGCAGCTTGCTTTCGAGCAGGAAACGCTCGCTCAGGTCGGCTGCCAGTTGCTCGATAAACCAGAACCCGGCGTTATGCCGGGTTCTGGCGTACTCGCTGCCCGGATTACCCAGGCCGGCGATCAGTCGCAGGGTCATCGCTGACTCAAGCGCCTTCGCCTTCACCCTCGGCTTCGGCATCGTCGTCGTCGACGGCGACGCTGGACATCTTCGCGCTGACGATCGCCACGTCGTGTTCCTTGCCGAGCTTGAGCTCGGGCACTTCCACGCCCGGCGGCAGCTTGAGCTCGGACAGGTGGACGATGTCGCCCACTTCCAGCTTGCTCAGATCCACATCGATGTGCTCCGGCAGATCCTTTGGCAGACACTCGACCTCGACATCATTGAGCTCGTGCAGGATCACGCAACCGCTGATCTTGCCGGCCGGGGAAGTGGCCTGATTGAGGAAGTTCAGCGGCACCCGCAACCGCAGCGTCTCGGCTTCGTTGATGCGCTGGAAATCCAGATGCAGGATGCGCTTCTTGTACGGATGGCGCTGCATGTCACGCAGCACCGCCTTCTGCACGTCGTCACCGACGGTGAGGTCGAGCACGCTGGTGTAAAACCATTCCTTGGTGGCGTACAGCGAGGCCAGCTTCTGCGTCATCTGCAGCGAGCGTGGCGGCAGCTGACCGCCGTAAAGTATCGCCGGGACCATTTCCGTACGACGCAGGCGGCGGCTCGCACCTTTCCCCTTGTCCTCACGAAATTCCACCGGCACCTGATGCGTTGCCATGATTGTTGTTTCCTTTTGCCTTGTCACATGAAACCCGCATTACCGCGGGCCGTTGGACCCTTCCGCGACCAGAAGGGCCGGTTGCAACCGATGCGCCCTGCAAGGGCGCGCCGGTCAATCTACGTAGAGGGAACTGACCGATTCGCCAAAGGCGATGCGGCGGATCGTCTCGGCCAGCATGTCGGCCACACTCAGCACCCGGATGCGGCTGCAGGCGGCAGCCTCAGGGCGCAGCGGGATGGTGTCGGTCACCACCATCTCGTCCATTACCGAATTCTCGATATTGCTTACCGCGTTACCCGACAGCACCGGATGGACGCAGTAGGCATGTACGCTACGCGCGCCGCGTTCCTTCAGCGCCTTGGCCGCCGAGCACAGCGTGCCGGCGGTGTCGACGATGTCGTCGACCAACAGGCAGACCTTGTTCTCGACGTCGCCGATGATGTTCATCACGACCGACTCGTTGGCCTTCGGCCGGCGCTTGTCGATGATCGCCAGATCGGCATTGTCCAGCCGCTTGGCGATCGCCCGTGCCCGCACCACACCGCCCACGTCCGGACTGACCACCACCAGCTCACTGCCGGCGTGATGGCGCCAGATATCGGCCAGCAGCACCGGCGAGGCATATACATTGTCCAGCGGCACATCGAAAAAGCCCTGGATCTGGTCGGCGTGCAGATCGACCGTCAGAACCCGGTCGGTGCCCACGGTACTGATGATCTTGGCCGCCACCTTGGCCGTGATCGGCACGCGCGCCGAGCGAGCCCGGCGGTCCTGACGGGCGTATCCGAAATACGGGATCACTGCGGTGACGCTGCTGGCCGAGGCACGCTTGAGTGCATCGATCAGGGTGATCAGCTCCATGAAGTTGTCGGCGGTCGGGGCGGACGTGGGCTGGATGATGTACACATCCTGGCGCCGCACGTTCTCCTCGATCTCGACCTGTACCTCACCGTCGCTGAAGGCGCCGACCAACGCCTTGCCCAGCGGCACGCCCAATTCCTCGGCAATCTCGGCCGCGAGCTTCGGGTTGGCGGTGCCACTGAAGACCATGATGCCTGCGTTGTTGCGCAGGTCTCTTGATCCCATCAGTGCCTCGGTGTTGCGTCGTTGCGCCATGTCGATTGCCGGATTGAGTGGCTGGGACGCCAGGACTCGAACCTGGGAATGCGGGGATCAAAACCCCGTGCCTTACCAACTTGGCGACGTCCCAACGGAAAACCTGTCAACGACGCCCTGCGGCGCCACGTCGATGCCTGACACTACCCAGCCACGCCAGCAGGGCGGCAGACTGGCCAGTCTGCGCAGCCCTGTTGCTCGGTCGGGCAGCACCGCGAAGGCTGTTGCGCCGGTGCCGGTGAGGTGGCCTGAACCACCGGCACGCAGCCAATCGAGCAGTCGCGCGACATCCGGCACGAGCCGGCGAACCACCGGTTCGCAGTCATTGCGCCAATCAGTCTCGGCATACAAGCCCGGAATTGTCGAACGTGAGCCATTCCTTGTCAAATCTTCCGCCTGGAATACCGCCGCGGTCGGCACTTCGATCCCCGGATTGACGATCAAGTAGCATCGCGACGGCAGCGCCAGCGGAGTCAGCCGCTCGCCGATGCCTTCGCCCAGTGCGCTGTGGCCGAGCGCGAACAGCGGCACGTCGGCCCCCAGAGTCAGGGCGATCCGCGCCAGTTCGGTCGCCGGCAACTCCAGCGCCCAGATTACGTTGAGCGCGCGCAAGACGGTGCCGGCGTTGGAGCTTCCGCCGCCCAGCCCGCCGCCGAGTGGAATCTGCTTGTCCAGATACAGGTCGACGCCCCAGGACGTGCCGCTGTGCGCTTGCAGGGCATGCGCGGCGCGTACGGCGAGGTCCTGCTGCGCCGGCACATCGGGCAGGGTGCTGTGGCGGATGATCTGGCCGTCGTCGCGGCGTCGCAACCACAGCGTGTCACCCCAGGCGAGCAACTGGAACAGCGTCTGCAACTCGTGATAGCCATCACTGCGTCGGCCAAGGATACGCAGGCCCAGATTCAGCTTGGCCGGGCTGAGCCAGCGCTGCCAGGGCTGGTCACCCGCAGGGTCTCGAACCGCGCCGGTCACTTCAGGTACCCAGCAAGATCAACAGGCCAGCCAATCCGATAACCCCCAAACCGACCACGCTGGTGAACAGGAACAGCAGCCAGAACAGTGGGTTGGCCATCAGTGGTGCAATCGCCATGCCCTTTGGAAGCATCCCGGCAAGGTCCCCCAGATGACGCAACTCCAGCAACATCCGGCCGATGGTCACGACCCGTCCGAGACCGAACCAGCCGCCGCGCTCGCTGCGCGTCATCAACTGGTCGAGCCGCTGCCGGCTGGGTTCGGCCAGTTCGGCGAAGCTGCCGCGCAATCCGGCCAGTTGCGCCGGCAGTTCGGCGATCGCACGGAAGACCACGAAGAAGACAAACAACAAGGCCGAGGGCAGGCACAGAGGCAGGATCCAGGCCAGAAAGGCCAGCGGGCTGGTGCTGCCACCCAGACTGCTCAGGCGCAAGGCGCTCCAGAAGGCCGCCAGCAGGACCAGTGCCGCAAAGATCTGCAGTGGTGTCAGCCAGCGCCGGGCGCGCATCGCGGTGGCCCGGGCGAAGCGCTCCAGATGATCGAGGAAGCGATCAAGCCGCTGCTCGCGCGGGGCGGGCACGTCCGTCCCGAGTCCCGGCCGCTCAGTCATCGAGCAGAACCTCGACATGCGCGATCACCCCCTCGGCCAGGGCAGTCGGGCTGTAGCCGCCTTCGAGCATCGATACGGCACGACCACCGCTACTGATCGCTGTGGCATCGAGCAGTGCCCGGGTCAGCCAGCGATAGTCGTCGGTAGTCACCGCCAGGCCGGCCAGCGGGTCCAGATAGTGGGCATCGAAGCCGGCCGAGATGAACAGTATCTGCGGTGCGAAGTCGCGCAGCGCCGGCAACAGCTGGTCCTGCCAGGCATGACGGAACTCGACCGATCCGCTGCCCGAGCTGAGCGGGACGTTGCGGACATTGCCGACGCCAATCTCCCCGCCGTGGCCGGTGCCCGGGTAGAGCGGACTTTGGTGACTGGAGAAATAGCCGACCCGCGCATCGTTGGCGAAGATGTCCTGGGTGCCGTTGCCGTGATGGACGTCGAAGTCGATGACCGCCACCCGCGTCAACCCGCGGGCGAGCGAATGGCAGGCCGCCACGGCGATGTTGTTGAACAGGCAGAAGCCCATCGACTGGTCGCGAGTCGCGTGATGACCGGGTGGACGCACCGCGCAGAAGGCGCGCCGGGCATCGCCATCGATCAACGCGTCGACCGCCGCGCAGCCGGCGCCCGCGGCGTGCAATGCGGCGTTGAGTGAGTCCGGCGAAATCGCCGTATCGGCGTCGATCCGGGCAAAACCCTGTTTCGGCGTGATGTGCCGCAGCCCGCGCAACAGACGCAGGTCATGCGCGCGAGCCAGTTGCTCCTCGCTGGCCGCAGGGGCCTGCTGCACCGGCAGGGATGGAAACCGACGTTGCAGGGCCGCCAGTATGACCTGCAGCCGCTCCGGTGCTTCCGGGTGACCGGGTCCGGGGTCGTGCTGCAGACAACTCGGGTGGCTGTACAGTCGCAGCGGCAGCATGCTCGCCTCGGCAGATTCCATGGTGGGTCAGGTCGGCGCCGGCAATTCAGCGGCCGACGATCATGCCGGCCGGCCGCGCTGGCGTTTGGTCTGATGCCAGAGCACCTCGCCGGCAGCTGCCTCGCGCGCCAGCACCCGGGCGATCACGAACAGCAGGTCGCTGAGCCGGTTGATGTAACCGAGCAACTCGGCCGAGACCGCTTCCACCCGGGCCAGCGCGACCACGCAACGCTCGGCGCGGCGGGTGATGGTCCGGGCCAGATGACAATGCGCCGCGGCGATGCCGCCACCGGGCAGGATAAAGTCCTTCAACGGCGGCAGGTCGGCGTTGAGGGCATCCAGTGCGTCTTCCAGCCGGCGCACGTCGTCGGCATCGATCAGCTGCATGCCCGGTATGCACAACTCGCCGCCGAGATCGAACAGTTCGTGCTGCACGGCCAGCAGTAGCTCCCGCACCGGCTGCGGGATTTCGCTCGCCAGGACCAGGCCGATGGCGCTGTTGGCCTCGTCGACCGTGCCATAGGCTTCGACCCGCAGCGATTCCTTGCCGACCCGGCTGCCATCGCCCAGCCCGGTGCTGCCGTCGTCGCCAGTGCGGGTATAGATCTTGCTCAGCCGGTTCCCCACGTTCAGGCCTGCGACAACGCGCCGCGGGCCATCCAACGGCGATACAGATGCACCGCACCGAACAGGATCAGGCTGTACAAGGCCAGTGCGGCGAGCGAGTTGCGCAGGAACGGCAGGGCTAGTTCGAAGCACAGCGCCAGACCGGCGCCGTCTAGCGGGTACATGCCGGAAGTGGCCCACACGGCAAGATTGGTCACGACCCAGAAGAACAGCCCGCTGGCGAGGGCGCCGCCTGCGACCCTGGAAGCCCGCGCCGCCGGACCGATCCAGCCACCGATCAGCACACCAACCAGCAGACACGCGTAGACCAGCGGCTGCAGGGCATGCAGGCCGAGGATCAGATCCGACAGCAGCATCGCCCCGAGCGTGATGCCGATCGCCCAGCTGCGCCGACTCAGCATCGCACCACCAAACAAGGCCATCGCCTCGATCGGCGTGAAATTGGGCGGATGCGGCAACAGACGCGCCAGCGCGGCAAGCAGGATGATCACAGCCGCCAGCGCAAACGGCGGGAAATCTGGTAGGGCGCGGGCGGGTCGGGTACGGGACATGCGTGGTCTCAGGGGTTTTGGGGCGTCGGTAAGGATAGCCGATTGGAGCGGCTCTGGCTGGCAACCGATTGCTTGAAGCGCAAGGCCTCTGAAAGGCAAAGGGCCCAGGGCTCAGGGCCCAGGGCCCAGTAGAGCAGGGCCCAGGCCTGGTAGGAGAGGGGAAGGTTGCGGCGCAATTCGATTCGCGCGCTTTTTACTGGGCCCTGGGCCCTGAGCCCTGGGCCCTCGCTTCAAAAAAGTCGAGGCTTTCATGTTGCCCCTAACCCTCCTGCAGCACACTCAGCTGCTCCTGCAAATGTCCCACCAATTCCTCCCAGTGACGCGGGGTGGCGAACCAGGGGAAGGCGCGGGGGAAGGCGGGGTCGGCCCAGCGTTGGGCGATCCAGGCGCTGTGGCGGAGGATGCGCAGCGTGCGCAGAGTCTCGATCAGGTTGAGCTCGCTGTCATCGAAATCACGGAACAGGCTGTAGCCCTCGAGCAGGGCGTCGAGTTGGCGGCGGCGCAGTTCCGGATCGGTGTCCAGCAGCATCCAGAAGTCCTGGATCGCCGGGCCGGACAGACAATCGTCGAAATCGACCAGCCACAGCTGCGGTTCGCGGACCAGCAGGTTGCCGGCGTGCAGATCGCCGTGGATCCGCAACGCGCGTGGCTGCAAGGCCTCCCAGACATTTTCCAGCAGCGGTTGCAGGGCTTCACCGAGACCGGCCAGATTGTCGCGCAGGTAGTCGGGCAGCCAAGGGCTGGTCAGCAGCACCTGCAGATCCGTACCGGCGCAGGCCGGGGTCAGCTTGTGCCGATGGGCGAAGCGCTCGCAGGCGCCGACCTGGTGCATACGGGCGAGGCTGCGGCCGAGTTGCTCGATCAGCTCGAGGCGTTCCAGGTCCGGTGCCCGCCCACCGACTCGCGGCCACAGGCTGAAGCGATGGCCGCCGTGCACCAGCAGGGTCTGACCGCCGATCGCCATCGGCGCGACCACTTCCAGTTCGGCCTCCTTCAGTTCGGCCAGAAAGGCGTGCTCCTCGCCGATCGCTTCATCGGTCCAGCGGCCGGGCCGGTAGAACTTGGCGATGACGGGCTCACCGGCGTCCAGCTCGATCTGGTACACGCGATTCTCGAAGCTGTTGAGCGGAAACAGCCGGCCGCTGCAGATCAGACCGAAGTGTTCGACCGCTTCGAGCACGCGCTGCGGATCCAGCCCATGAAATGGGGTCTGCGCCGGATCGACAGATCGAGGGTCGGGCTCGGGCTGGGCGCGATTCATCCGCCGGTGCAGCCGTAGCTGGCACGCACAAACCACGGCGGTCGCTGGCCGGGTTGGGGCAGCAGCAGGAACAAGTCGATGTAACGGTCCTCGCTGATTTCGACGGCAGGGCCTCCCAGTTCGGCGATGATCAGCGGCAGCGTGTTGCTGTGGCCCACCGCCAGGCTGACAGTCCCAGCCGATCCGGCGAGCAGTTGGCTGGCGGTCGCCCGGGCGTGTTCCTGCAGGGTTTCGCCGAAGGGGACGACGATCGGGGCAAGCTCGTGCGCCAGCGCCGCCGGCTCGGCGGTCAGGCGAGTCCGGCGCAGCGCGGTGACCAGCACCGTTGCCAGCGGCAGCGGGGCGAGCAGCTCGGTCAGGGCGCGGACACGCACCTGGCCGATCGCGCTCAGACCGGGATCCTTCGGGTCATCGTCGGCCTTCTCGGCATGCCGCACCAGCACGATCATCCGGCCTGCCGCGTGCGCATCGTCGGTCGCTGCGCCGGCCAGTCCGGCCGTGGGTACCAGCGCGAGCATCGAGAGCAGGGAACGGCGGGTAGGCGTCATCGGTGTCTCAATCGCAGGCCTGAGCGAGACGCTAGCCTAACCCAGCCCGGACTCTGATCGTGGCGCCGGGCTGCCCAGAGCCCAGTCCGAAGTGAACTTGAGGCATGCAGCGCTTGCCGCGCTGCCATCGTGTCTGGACTCGCCTCAGTCGGCACTTGAGCTTGCTGGGCCCTGGGTCCTGCGCCCTGAGCCCTGGGCCCTGCAAGCACTGGACCCTCCCAAATATCGTCCGGATTTGCTCCGGTGATCATTGGCGTTAGGGCACGACCTTGAGTTACCATCGTTCTCGGGAAGACGGAGGTGAGCAATGAGCAGCAAAGTCAATGGCTTGAGCGCTATTCCTCAGCTGCTTTCCAGTGGGCTCCTGCTGCTCTTTAGCGGTGGCGTGTGGGCTCAGGCCTTGCCGGCCTATCCGACCACGGCCGGACCGGTAACGACCAGCGAGTGGGCCGTTGATCGCTACGCGCCGGCCAATTTCGCCAACGCCGGCAGCCTGTTCGGGCGTGACGACGTGCTGCTGCTGGGGGTCAACGAGGCTGACGGCCCGGGCAATCGGCCGCCGGCACAGAGCAGCAGCTTCTTCGATTTGCAGGGTCGCAAGCTTCGGATCGAGGACTGGGGCACGCCGCCGATGTCCTTCATCGGCTCCTTGCGGGTACCGTCCGACTGGGCCAGTTCAACGGGTCTGGCCGACAGCCGCCGCACCGAAATGTGGGGCGTGCTCACGCCGGATGGACTGACCGCCCAGAGCGAGGCCATTTACGCGATCATCGGCTTCAGCAACGAGGGCCAGGCGCCGGTCTCGCTCGAGTCGCTGGTCGCGGCCAATGGCATGCCGGCCGACTACCAGCCGGAGGGCGGCGGCAGCGGCGGCCTGCAGATCTTCGACAAGGACGAAGGTGGCTTCGTGCCGGTCGGGGAGCCGAACTACGATCAGTGGACCGATTTCTGCATCACCTTTACCGGCACAACGCTGGAATATCGCATCAATGGCGAACTGGTCTATACCGACAGCACGATCAATGCGATCGTCAATGACGATCCGGTGCCGGTCGACGGGTTCCTCGAAGTGATCATGCAGGCGAAGAACTACGGTCAGCGCCCGACCCCGCCGGGCGGCATCGCCGGGGTCACCTACGACAGCCATTGGGCCAATCTGGGTTTTGGCCGCGGCAGTTGCGCAGACGTCATCATCGAAGGCGAGTTCAGCGCCGATCTGCAACTGGTCAAGTCCGTCGCGCCGACCCTGGTGATGGTCGGCGACCAGGCCACCTTTACCCTGACCGCGACCAACAACGGCCCCGATCCAGCCAATCTGGTCGAGGTTGTTGACACGCTGCCGCCGGAACTGGTCTACGTCAGCAACAGCTGCGGAGCCAGCTTTGTCGGCAATCAACTGACCTGGCTGATCGGCGATCTGGCGGTGGGTCAATCGGCCCAGTGCCAGGTCGTGGTCCAGATCGCGGCTGACGGCACATTTACCAACAACGCCTTCGTCTCGGCCCAGCAAGTCGACCCGATTCCGGCCAACAATCCGGATGTGGCGACGGTGACGACGGGGGTTGTTGATAGTATTCCGGTACCTTTGTTCTCGCGATCGGGGTTGGCGTTGTTGATCGCGTTTCTTGCGTTGATGGGGGCAAGAGCGGTTTTACGATTTACGTTTTAGGTTTTACGTTCAGGAGCCAAGTCAAGGTCAAGAGATGAAAAGCGGCCGCCAGGCATGGCTCTTGACCTTGGCTCTTAACGTAAAACGTAACACGTAACACGTAAAACGGCCTCGGAAACCGAGCACAGCTGCGGACCACCGCTAAATACTCAACCGCCGCAACGCCACTGGCTCAACGCTCCGCTCCCAAACCGCGTCAAAATAGCGTTGCAATTCGCCCTGCCGCGGCGGGTTGTACAGATCGCCTTCGCCTTCGAAGCGCTCGCCGGCGTTGCGGAACAGGTAGCTGCTGCGGTCGTTGAGGATGAAGGCCGAGGGGTATTGCAGATCGTCGTCAGTGGGCTGACGGATGCTGATGGCGCTGGACAAGCGGTGGGCGAGGCTGACCAGGCGATGGCCGTCGGCACTGGCGCGGGCGGTGTCCTGGATCAGAATGCGCAGTCGCGCGCGTCGGCCCGACACCGCAATCCGGCGGAACTGCTCGACGATTGCTTCGTGCTCATAAACCGGCGGTTCCAGGTCGCGGGTATAGAGCATGACCTCGTGGCGGGCACGCTCGAGTACCGCCAGAGTCACCTCGCGTACCCCGACCAGACTGTCGCAGGTCAGCAAGCGGCTGATTCGCTCATCCGCCGCCTCCGGCTCGCCGCCGCGGGCAATGGGCTCGGGGTAGGGCAGATCGAGCTGCATGCGGCGATGCTCGATATCGGCCTCGCTGAAGATTTCGCCGCTGACGACAAAATCATGCTTGGTGTAGAACTCCAGGGCGCTGAGCTGGGCATGCAGATAGACGCGTGTCATCTTGCGCTCGCGCGCCAGATCGATCAGCGCGCGCAGCATG
>DAIMJK010000107.1:0-10731 GCA_036722245.1 Lysobacterales bacterium | reverse complement strand
GCACGGTGAGCCGCCGCATTGCCGAGCAGCATTCGGACCTGACGGTCGAGCACCAACTGGTCGATTCGATGGCGATGCATCTGCTGACCCAGCCGGCACGCTTCGACGTGATCCTGACCGAAAACCTGTTCGGCGACATCCTGACTGACGAGGCCGCGGTGCTGGCCGGCTCGATCGGCGTGCTGCCGTCGGCCTCGGTCGGTGGCGAGCGTGGTGGCCTGTTTGAACCGATTCACGGTTCCGCCCCGGACATCGCCGGGCGCGGCCTGGCCAACCCGATCGGCACCATCGCCAGCGTCGCGATGCTGCTGCGGCACGGGCTGGGACTGGAGGCCGAAGCCAGCGCCGTCGAAGCAGCGATCGACCAGTGTCTGGAGGCGGGCATCGGCACGCCGGATGTATTCGGTGAGGCCGGACGGTCGACTGACGAAGTTACGCGCGCAGTGCTGGAATCGCTGGCGACGCAGGAGCTGCGGAAGGACGCGGCTTAGCAGGGCGTCCCGCCCGTGGACGGGGGGGCTGAAGCGTCCGATGGTCCGCGGTCGTGCCGGGACTTGGAGCCGTGGACCGGCCAGGCATCAGTTTGAAGCGCGCATCTCAGCGTTGGTGCAAGCGTCCGCCAGCCGCAGGGCGAGTTGGTCGGCCGGTAGGGCGGGGGCATACAGGAAGCCCTGCGCCAGCTCGCAGCCCAGATCCAGCAACAGAGCCGCCTGGTCCGGGCTTTCGACGCCCTCGGCAACCAGACTCAGCTCCAGATCCAGCGCGAACTGGGCGATAGTCCGGACGATCGCGCGATGGCGCGCGTTGCTGTCCAGATCGCTGATGAAGCCGCGGTCGATCTTGAGTCCATCGAATGCGCTCTCGGAGAACGAGACCATCGAGGAATAACCGGTGCCGAAGTCATCGACCACCAGCCGGACCCCCAGTCGATGCAGGCTGGCGAGGGTTTCGCGCATCGCTCCGATCGGTCCGCGAAAGACCGTTTCGGTGATCTCCAGATGGAGCATTTCCGCACGGATATTGCTGCTGTTGAGCATGGACTGCAGGGCGCTGGGAAAGTCGCTCGCCACGAACAGGCGGTTCGATACGTTGACCGACAGGCGCTGCGGCGCCCGCGGACCAAAGCGCGCCTGCCACTCCGCGAAGCACTCCAGCGCCGCGCCCAGCATCGCCAGATCAATGGTCGGCAGCATGCCGGCTTCCTCGGCAACCTCCAGAAAGGATTCCGGCAGCAGCAGTCCGCGCTGTGGATGCTGCCAGCGCACCAGCGTCTCAACGCCGACGATCTGGCCATTGTCCATCCTGACGATGGGTTGGAAGTAGGGCAGCAACTCGTTGCGATCCAGTGCGAAGCGCAACTCGGTTTCCAGCGCCAGCCGCGCGCGCGCGGCGCTGTGCATGGCGTTGTCGAACAGCACATGACAGCCACCGCCGGAGGCCTTGGCGCGAAACATCGCAGTATCGGCATCGCGCAGTACATCTTCCGGTTCCATGTCACCCGACTGCAGCTGGACCAGACCTATCGAAGCGCCGGTAAACACCTGGTGTCCGCGGACCCGGAAAGGCGCGGCCAGCACGGCGTGGATCCGCTGCACCAGGGCCTCGGTCAGCGCCTGATCAACGCTGTGGCGCGACAGCAGAGCGAATTCGTCGCCGCCATAGCGGGCGATCCAGCTGTCCAGACCGAGCGCTTCGCGCAGGCGCCGCGCGAACTCGATCAGCAACTGGTCGCCGGCCGCGTGACCGAGGCTGTCGTTGACCAGCTTGAAGCGGTCAAGATCGAGCAGCAGGACGGCCCTGGTGCGGGCAGGCTGCTCGCGCAGTTGCGCCAGCGCCAGTTCCAGTCGCTGTTCGAAACGACGCCGATTGTCCAGTCCGGTCAGGGCATCATGATGGGCGAGGAACTTGAGCTCCTGTTCGGCCTGTCGGCGGGCTGTATTGTCCAGCAGGCTGCCTTCGAGCAGGCCAGGTCGGTTGTCCTGCCGCACCAGCCGCGCGCTCGCCAGGGCCCAGAAAGTGCCCCCGTCACGGCGCAGCAACTCGAATTCCTGAGCGACGATTCGACCCTTGTCGACGATGTCGCTCAGAGCGTGGTCGCGCGCTGCCGGGTCGGCATACCAATCGCGCATGTTGCTTACTTCACGCTGCATCTGCTCCGGACTGTCGAAGCCGAACATGCTTGCCATCGCCTCGTTGACCTCGATCAGGCGGCCATCGAGCGAGCTCTGGAACATCCCCAGCACCGCCTGCCGAAACAGCAATCGGTAGCGTTCTTCAGCCTCCTCCAGCCGCTGCTGCTGGGCGCGCTCCTCGGTGATGTCGCGCAGCGTACCGATGGACGCAAGTTCGCCCCGATACTCCACGGCGCCGGCGCGTACCGCGCACAACCGGCGGCTGCCGTCACGCCGGATCAGATGAATGTCGTACAGCTGGGTGTCGGTGGAGCCGGACTCGCGGGCCTGGCGACGGGCCTGCTGAGTGGCCCGGTCCTCCGGCGCCACCCAGTCGAAATAGCTCGCACCGATCAGTTCTTCCTTGCGGTAGCCGAGAATCTCACCAAGCGTGTCATTGGCAATGACGACCTTGCCGTGTTGCATCAGGAACACGCCATCGCGCGAGTTCTCGACCAGATTCCGATATAGCGTTTCGCTCTGTTGCAGGGCCAGCTCCGCCTGCACCAGACTGTTGATGTCGAGTACCGTACCTTCGACGTAGAGCGCTGCGCCCGATTCGCTGCGTACCAGCCAGGCGCTCTCGCTGACCCAGATCTGCCCGCCATTGTGCTGTCGCCACTGCGCCCGCTGGTTGCGATAGCCGCCTTGCTGCTGCAGCAAGGCGGCCAGTGTCTGGCCGGTTTGCGCCTCGACGTAGGGAAACGCGGGAGCCGGCACGGCGCTGCTCAACAACGGGTCGACATCCCGATAGCCGAGCAACCGGGCCAGGCCAACGTTTGCCTCGATCAGCTGGCCGTCACTGCAGCGGCGTCGGTACAGCCCGACTGCAGTCTCCATCGCGAGCGAGCGGTAGCTGTGCAACTCCCGTTCGCGGGCGGCCAGATCGCTCTCGTGGCGGCGCAGGTCCAGCACGATCGAGAACAGGTAGGGATCGCCGGCGAACTCGATCAGACAGCAATTCAGCAGGCCGTCGTAGTGTTCGCCGCGGCGGTTGCGCATCGACACCGGCTGTGCGGCGGCCGAGCCGTCCTTCTTCAGCATCGCGAGGATCGCGCGACGGCTCTGCTCGTCGCGCCAGAGCCCCAGATTGACTGAAGTTGAGCCCAGTACATCGGCTTCCGCGCGGCCGAGCAGGCGCAGGAAATTCGCACTCATCGCGACGATCCGCGCGTCATCGACACGGGAGATCATGACCAGCGCAGCCGAGTCTGCAAAAGCCTCAACGAAGGCTTGCAGCGTCGGCGGGGAGGGAGGGCTGGCCATGGACTCAGTGTAGCTTGGCGGGGGGCTCTGGTGCAGAAGCCGCCCCCGTCAACGCCCGGTTCTCCGCCAGCCAGCTCACCCCGACTCCCGGCTTTACGCCGCTGGATCAGTTTGGATCGCACCCTTCCCCGCCAGCCGCCGCAACAATCCCTGCACCAACCCATGCTGGGCCCGCAGCTGAGTCCGCGCCGCGCGCCAGTCGGGATGAAGCCGCTCGACCACTTGCCAGAAGGTGCGGCTGTGGTTGCGCTGCTCCAGATGGGCCAGCTCATGCGCGTAGACATAGTCGGCCAGCACTGGATCAAGGAAAACCAGACCCAGATTCAGCGAGACCGTGCCACGCGGCGACAGGCTGCCCCACAGGCTGCGCAGGGGGCGGATGCGCAGACCGCTGCAGGCCAGCGCGCCGCGCGCCTTGAGCTGGGATTGCGACTGCAGCACGCGTTCACGCAGGCTGCTGGCCAATGCCGTCAGCAGCATTCGCCGCAAGGCCTGCTCGGCGCCGCGGCGGGCCGGATCCAGTCCTGCCACGATGGGATCGCCACTCAGGTCCAGCCGCGCCGGGCCGGGTCGGCATTCGATCCGGCGCAGCTTGCCCCACAGTGGGACACAGGCATCGACCGGGTCGAGCCGCAGCTGCTGCGCTGCCAGTGCCGCGAGTCTTGCGTCGGCACCAAACTGGTCATCGATCCATGCCCGGTTGCGCTGGACGAAGGCGAGTGCCTCGGACGAGTCGATCCATGTCGGTGCGCGCAGTTCCAGCTGGCCGTCGCGCAGGGCCAGCCGGAGGCGCCGTGCGCGCCGGTCCAGGGTCAGCCGCAGCGCTTGTTCCGGGCCGAGCGCGGCAGCCAGCGACTGCGCCAGCTGCTCGGTCCGGGCGGCCAGCGCGCGTGGGCTATTCGAAGCTGAAGATGGCATCCAGACGAGTGTAGAGGCGGGCCAGTTCATGCGTCATCAGGGCGAAGCGGGCGTCGATCTCGGCGGCTGCATCGGCGCGGTCGCTGTCGAGTTTCTCCAGCACCAGATCGAGGAACTTGAGCTTGCGCACTTTCAGCTGTGCATCCAGCACCAGACTGATGCGCTGATCGAAGACCAGCCCCAGCCGGGCCACGGTCTTGCCGCTCTTGAGGTGCTCGCGGATCTCGTCGCTCTCCAGATCCTGCCCGCGCGCGCTGATGATGCAGTGGGTGTCGGCCGGATCACGCAGCTCGCACTCCTCGCCCAGCTCGAAATCAGCCGGCAATGGCTCGCTGCCGTTGAGCCACGCGGTCAGCAGCACGGCCGGATCGTTCTGCGCCGACAGCGGTACGGCCGGAAAACTGCCCAGCGCCTCGCGCAACTCGTGCGCCACCGCCTCGGCGGTCTTGTCACTGCTGCTGTCGACCACCAGCAGGCGCCTTTCCCGGTCCAGATAGGCCGAGGTGCTCGAACGTACCACGAAGGCCTTCGGCAGCAGCTCGGTCAGTACGTTCTCGGCCAGCTCACGGCGCCGCCGCTTGCCCGGCGGACGGCCGCTTTCGGCTTCGATCGCGGCGATCTGCTCGGCCACCCGCTCATTCACCACCGCTGGCGGCAAGACCCGCTTCTCCTGCCCCAGCGACAGCAGCTCATAGCCGGCCAGACCGTGCAGCAGGTTTTCCTGCTGCGGTCCGAAGGGCGACACGAAGCCGATCGAGAAGGCCTCCAGCGGCCCGCAATCCGGCCGTCGGCGGGTCTCCATTGCCTGCGCCAGTTCGTCGGCCGCGGGCAGCGCCTGCGCATCCCAGCGCAACAGCGTCAGGTTCTTGAACCACATCGTCGGGTACCTCGGGCAGGGATGAAAAGGGGGCGGAAGGGTAGCGTGGAATGGGTGGGCGCGGGGCCAAGGGACCGGGTCGGAGTGATGTGGTGAGGAACGTGCATACATCTGAGGGCCCAGGGCCCAGGGCCCGGTTCAGAGCCAGCCTTTGGGCGGGATGCGGCTCTTGACCTGCTGGGCCCTGAGCCCTGGACCCCGAAACCAGGAACCACAAAGACCCTCCAAGCTGCAAGCCAAGCTCGCACTACCAGACCCCAAGGTCGTCAAACCAGAACCCCCTCCACCGGCACCGCCTTGCCCAGCAACCAGTCGCTGGCGGTGGGAGATACGACACTGTCCGACCGGCCCAGTCCAGCGAAATCAAACAGTTCACGGTCGGCCATCTGGGACGGACGGATGTTCTGCATGGCGCGGAAGACGTTCTCGATCCGGCCCGGATGCTGCCTTTCCCAGTCCTGCAGCATCGCGCTGATCGCCTTGCGTTGCAGGTTGTCCTGCGAGCCGCACAGATTGCAGGGCATGATCGGGTAGCCGGCAGCAGCGGCATGTTCGATCAGATCGGCCTCGCTGACGTAGGCCAGCGGTCGGATCACGATATTGCGGCCGTCGTCGGATTGCAGCTTCGGTGGCATCGCGGCGATCCGGCTGCCGTGGAACATGTTCAGGAACAGCGTCTGGACGATGTCATCGCGATGATGGCCGAGCGCTATCTTGTTGAAACCGTGCTGCTCGGCGAAGGCGTACAGCGCGCCGCGGCGCAGCCGCGAGCACAGCCCACAGAAAGTCTTGCCCTCAGGCACGACCCGCTGCACCACGCTGTAGGTGTCCTGTTCGAGGATGTGATACTCGATGCCGATCGCGTCCAGATAGGCCGGCAGCACGGTCGGGTCATAGCCGGGCTGCTTCTGGTCCAGATGCACCGCAACCAGTTCGAAGGACACCGGCGCCTTGGCCTGCAGCGCACGCAGGATCTCCAGCATCGCGTAGCTGTCCTTGCCCCCGGACAGGCAGACCATGACCCGGTCGCCATGCTCGATCATCGCGTAATCGGCGATCGCCTGACCGACCTGCCGGCGCAAGCGCTTGGCGCGCTTGTCCTGCTCGAAGCTGGAGCGCTCGCGTTCGGAAGGGCGGGGATCGGGGGACATGGGCTTGGCGGGGTCGAGGGCAGGGGCGGAAGTTTAGCCCGGATGGTCAATGGGAACCGTCAACAGACGAGACCAGGGGCAAACTGGTGTCTCGGAATGTCTTTGGATTTCAGGGCCCAGGGCTCAGGGCTCAGGGCCCAGTAAAATCAAGAGCTGCATCACTCGGGATAACTGAGGCGAGTTCGAAGCCAAACCATCATTGGCCCCCGCCTGCGCTCAAAGGCGGTCCGGAGCCGCTCTTGACCTGCTGGGCCCTGGGCCCTGAGCCCTGGGCCCTAAAAACGGCGAACTCACCGCAGCAATCGTGGCCTCCCGCAGCTACAGCAGCGCGCTCAGGCATCCAGATCCGGAATCAACCGGCTCTCCAGCCGGGCGATCATGTCCTTCAGGCGCAGGCGGCGCTTCTTCATCCGCTTGAGCGCCAGTTCATCGACGTCTGCATCCTGGACGAGGCGGTCGATCATCTGGTCGAGGTCGCGGTGCTCCAGACGCAGCTCCGCCAGTTGCCGAGCGATGCTGGCCATATCGGCGCTCATCATGGGTCGTCCGCCGGCAGTGCCGCGATTGCTTCTGGGGTGACCTGCATGATGCCCTGGCGCATCTCGCGACCCAGAACGATGCGAGCGTCATCGGCGGCCTGCTTGAGCTCGGCACCGAAGCAGAGCCGGTTCTGCTCGTCCGGGAAGACCACGTTCAGCTCGCGCAGGGTCTGAATGAAGGTGCGAAACAGGCCGCGATCAAAGAACTCCGGTCCGGACAGTTCCTGCAGCAGCGACAGGCGCTGTGCAGTCAGGTGACAGAGCTGCTCGAGCTGACTGGCGGTCAGCGTGCCGCTACCATTGCGGGTCAGCACCGACACGGTGATGAAGTAGCGCTGGAAGGTCTGCAGCAGGCTGTGGGCCAGCACGCGCAACTGGAAAGCGGCTTCCGAGCCCTCCTTGGGACGCGACAGAAACACGCCGTCGCTGGAGCGGCTGAGCAGGTCCTTGCTGACCATCCAGTCGGCGGTGGCGTGGATCTGCTCGGCAAACTCCTCGACCGACCAGGGCAGGAACAGCTCGCGCTTGAGGAAGGGGTAGACCAGCGAGCCCAGACGCACCACGCCATTGATTGACAGGCGGCGATTGTTCAGAAAGCAGCAGGCCAGCCAGGAGGTCACCGCGTACAGGTGGATCACGTTGTTGCGGAAGTAGCTCAGCAACACGCCCGCCTCGCCTTCGGTGACCAGCACATCCCCGAGCGGATGCTCGACTCGCCGTATCCAGCCCATGCCGAGGGCATAGTCGATCGAGGCCTGTGCGTCCATCTCGGTCAGGGTGACCCGTGGCGCATAGGGGATGTCCTGCAGCAGACTGCGGGCCAGATTCAGAAAACGGAGCAAATCGGGCTGACTGATCGCATGCTTGACCGTGCCCAGAATCGCCAGCGCGACCAGGTTGATCGCGTTGACATGGGCCGAGCGGTTGATCTGCTCCTGGATCGCGCTGGCCAGTTCATCGACCATCGGATTGAACCAGACCGGCCGCTCCTCGTTGCTGATCGGGGTGATCGCAGCCGAACCGGAGTGCCTGGCCAGCAGCGGCCCCAACTCGATTGGCTCGCCCATGTTGACCACCACCTTGCCATAGCGCTGGCGCAGCAACTTGACCGCACCGAGCAAGCGCCACAGGCTCTCCTTGCGCTTTTCCTTGCCGCTGAGTTCGCCTATGTAGGACTTGCCTTCGAGCAGCTTCTCATAGGCGATATAGACCGGCTGAAAAATGATCGGCCGGACCGGGTCAGCCAGGTAGCTGCGCAGCGTGATCGCGAGCATGCCGGCCTTGGGCTGGAGCAACCGACCGGTGCGCGAACGGCCGCCTTCGATGAAATACTCCAGTGACACGCCCTGCCTGACCAGCAGACGGACATACTCGCTGAACACGGTCGAGTACAGCGCATTGGCCTTGAAGCTGCGGCGCAGGAAGAAGGCGCCACCGCGGCGCAGGACCGACCCGACCAGTGGCAAGTTCAGATTGACGCCGGCGGCGATATGCGGCGGTACCAGACCGTTGCGATAGAGCAGGTAGCTGAGCACCAGATAGTCGATGTGACTGCGATGGCAGGGCACATAGACCACTTCGCGGCCGGGCGCGGCCTTGAGCAGGTGATCGAAGTGGTGCAAGGAAATGCCGTCATAGATCCGCGACCAGAAGCCGGTCAGGACAAACGACAGCGAGCGCACCACGGTATGCGAGTAGTCGGCAGCGATCTCGCGGGCATAACCGCGGGCCTTGCGTTCAGCGGTGATCTGGCCCCCTTTCTCCTTGCTGCCCTGGGCGATGATGGCACTGCGCACAGCCGGCGCCAGCAGAACGCGGTCGACCAGCATGCGACGGTGCGACAGGTCCGGGCCAATGATGGCAGCGCGGGTCCGGCGGTAGTGCACACGCAGCACGCGGGCCAGTTTGCGGGCACTGGTTTCAAGCGGAATCTGCGGATCCAGGGCGCTGCTGCGTTCGATTGCCGCGCTGAACTGGACCAGTGTGTTGCGACCGTTGAACAACAGGGCCAGCAGCCGCCGGAAGCGCCCGACCACGACCCAGTTCTCGGCAAACAGCACCTTGAACCAGCCACTGTTGCGATCCGGGGCCCGGCCGACATAGATCGAGACCGGGACCAGCTGGACCTGAGCCAGACTGGCCTGGGCGGAGACGTCCGCCAACAGTAGTTGCAAGCGCTCGGAGCGGTCGCTCAGCCGGGCCTTCGGACTGAACCAGCCGCGATGGTGGCCGAGCGCAAACCAGCTGCGCCGACGCAAGCCCGGCAGGCGTGCGCTGGGTGCTGGCCAGCCTGCCTCATGGCAGGCGCGTTCGAGGATCAAGGCGTTGCTCAGGCCATGGTGTTCAAGGACGTAAAGCACCGGTCTGGACGGGTCGAATGGAGGCTCGTCCGGACCGGGCGGGAGGTGCTTGATTCTGATCAGGGGCCGCAGCAAGCGCCCCAGCAGGCGCAACCACCAGGGCAGGTCGGCGCGTGTGCTCGGGCTCGGTGGGGTCTCGCTCATGTGTGTTCTCGATGCAACGCGGTTGAACCGTGCCGCCGGGTGCTCACGCCAACGGCTCGTCGCACCATCATGCCGCAAACCCGGTCGACAGCGGGGCCGGGGGAGCGATGCCCCGGCCCCGTTGTTGCCAACTCGGTAGTTCCGTATACGTGCGTAGAGAGCCGCTGGCGGCCACGACAGGCGTAGACCGCAACAGCAAGCTCGACGAAAGGACTAGTTGACGGTCGCCTCGCCGCCCGCGCCGGCATCGTCCTCGGCGGCAAGCTTTTCGAGGTCCTTGCTGTACCAGCGGCCTTCCTGCTTGACCAACTCGGTCTCATAGCTGATGTCCTGACCGAACAGCGTGTAGCTGGTGCGCACCTTGGCCAGATCACCGCTGCTCGACACCTCTTCAGCCTTCATCGAAGCGGCAATGTCGTCCAGCGACAGACCGTAAACGTTGAAGATGTCCTTCAGGGCACCGAGCATGACCGAGCCCTTCGCCAGCGCCTGGTCGAACTCGAGGGCGCGCATGTCGTCGAGGGTGTTGACATCAAGCGAGCGGCTGCGCTCATGAGCGATGGTCAGCGCCTGGCGGAGTTTGTCTTCGCTGGTCAGGTCGGCCGTCTGGGCCCAGGTGAACAAGCCGGTGATCGCACCGGTGGCGGCCGCCTTCTGCTCCTCGGTCAGGTCCTCGTTCTCCTGCACGCCCATCGTCGCCATGCCCTGGAACATCGGCATCATCATCGGCAGCTGCATCTTCATCTGTTCCAGCTGCGGGCTGGCTTCAGCCATCAGGCTGTCGACCGCGCCATCGGCAGTGATCTTGCCCCAGCCCTCGGCGAATTCCTTGCGGTCTTCCTCGGTCACCGGTTCGGCCCGATTCTTGTCCCACTCGGCCCGCATTTCCTGCAGCTTCTGCGGCGGCAGGCTCAGCGCGAGCAGCGTGCTCAGATCGTTTTGCTGGAAGGCATCGGTGGTCGCCTTGAGGGTATCGACCGGACCCATCTGCTGTGCCTTGGCCTGGACTACTGCGGGCGACTCGGCCGCCTCTTCCTTTTTGCCACATGCGACGAGAGCCAGCGCCAACGCGCCCGCGAGGGCGAGATGCTTGAACTTCAACATGATGAATCCTGGGGGTGAGGGTGAAACTCCCACTTTACCTCAAATCGGGTGGTACGGCCCAGCGGCGGCTGCTGGTCGGGTGCGTTTCAAACTGATGCTTCGGGGAGTCTGGTGGTTGCAGGGCACAGGGCACAGGGCCCAGGGCCCAGGGCCCAGGGCCCAGGGCCCAGGGCCCAGCAAGGTCAAGAGCCGACTTGAGGC
>DAIMJK010000106.1:2847-10826 GCA_036722245.1 Lysobacterales bacterium | reverse complement strand
GGGCCCTCGGTCTACTGGGCCCTGGGCCCTACGCCCTGGGCCCTCGCTCTCCTGGGCCCTGCTCTCACTCCATATCCGCCCGATACTGCCCCAGCGCGGCCAGGCCGTTGAGTTTGGCGCGGTGAGCGACGGTGGCCTGGGCGTCGGCTATCCGGGAAGCCGGATCGGCGGCCCAGATCTTCAGCGCGGCCTGTTG
This sequence comes from Lysobacterales bacterium, assembly GCA_036722245.1. Taxonomy (GTDB): domain Bacteria; phylum Pseudomonadota; class Gammaproteobacteria; order Xanthomonadales; family SZUA-5; genus JAWLAT01. The sequence continues at coordinate 10,630 of DAIMJK010000106.1, read as the reverse complement.
CAGCGCACGGCCGTAGCTGAAGCTCAGCGGCCAGGGTTGTGAACCCATCTGGTTCATCGCGTTCAGGTGGGCGGTTGCGTCCTCGTCGGACTGGCCGCCGGACAGGAACACGATGCCGGGCAGCGCCGCCGGCACCGATGCGCGCAGGCAACGCAGGGTCGCTTCGGCGACTTCCTCGATCTCGGCCTGTTCCGGGCAGTTCTTGCCGGGCAGCACCATCGAGGCCTTCAGGATGGTGCCTTCCAGCAGCACGTTCTGCTCGTACATCGCGCCGAACAAGGAGCGCAGGGTGGCTTCGGTGACGTCGTAACAGACGTCGATGTCGTGGTCGCCGTCCATCAGCACTTCCGGCTCGACGATCGGCACCAGGCCGGCTTCCTGACACAGCGCGGCATAGCGGGCCAGCGCGTGGCAGTTGGCCTCGATGCAGGCACTGGACGGAATGTCCTCGCCGATCGTGATCACTGCACGCCATTTGGCGAAGGTCGCGCCGAGGCCGACATACTCCTTCAGCCGATCACGCAGGCCGTCCAGACCCTCGGTAACCAGTTCGCCCGGAAAGCCCGCCAGCGCCACCGGACCCTTGTCGACCTTGATTCCTGGCAGCACGCCGGCGGCACGCATGATGTCGACGAAGCGGCGGCCGTCGGCGGCGCTCTGGCGCAGCGTCTCGTCATACAGGATCGCGCCGGAGATGTGCTCGCCCAGACCCGGCGTGCCGAGCAGCATCTGCCGGTAGTCGCGCCGACTGCTCTCAGTGCACTCGACCTTGACGGCGGCAAAGCGCTTGCTGATGGTCTTGCTCGACTCGTCGATCGCAAGGATGCCCTTGCCGGGCGCGACCATCGCCTGGGCGATGGATTCCAACTGTTCGATGCTCATGGGATGACCTCTGCGGGCGGGCGGGGAGTGGATAGACCGACAAGTATAGGCGGGCGTGAGGGCAACGGGTGTTTTGGTGGGGGTGTGGGGTGCGAGTCGAACTGATGTTTTGAGGATCCTGCGAAGCCTGAGTGCCCAGGGCTCAGGGCCCAGGGCCCAGTCCAGAGCGAACTTGAGTCGAGCGTGGAGTTCAGCGCTCAGTTTGGCTGGCCTTAAGTCGGCTCTTGACTTTACTGGGCCCTGGGCCCTGGGCCCTGGGCCCTTCAACCATTAGATCCTTTGAAACATCAGTTTGACTCGCACCCTTTGACCCCCTTCCCACTACCAGCAGTCGCTCTTGCTATGCTTGGCCGCTCGATCATCCACGGAGTCGCCCATGCGCACCCCCATTTTTCTGTCTCTGGCTTTGCTGCTGGCCGCGTGTGGTCAGGAACAGCAGGCCACCGCGCCCGATCCGGCGCCTGCGCCGTCGACCTCCGATGCCACCGATGCCACCGATGCCTCGCCACTAGCCGGCATTCCGGAGCGCGCGGCAACCAGCGCGGCAATCACCGCCGAGGATCTGGCGGCGCAGATCGCGCTGATTTCCGACGATGCCTTCGAAGGGCGTGCCCCTGGGAGCAAGGGTGAGAAGCTCACCGTCGCCTATCTGATCAGCGAGTTGGAGCGGCTCGGTCTGGAGCCTGGCAATAACGGCAGTTGGACCCAGGAGGTGCCGATGATCGAGATCCGCACCGAGATCGTCGAGCCGCTGAAAATCCGCATCGGCGACACCGAGATGACGCTCGAGCAAGGCACTCAGGCGATGGTCGGCTCGCGTCAGACCGTGCCGGAAGTGTCCGTGAACGACAGCGAGGTGGTCTTCGCCGGCTACGGTGTCGTCGCTCCGGAGTATGACTGGAACGACTATGCCGGCATCGACGCCAAGGGCAAGACCGTGATCGTGCTGGTCAACGATCCGGGCTTCGGCAGCAATGACGCTGACTTGTTCAAGGGCAAGGCGATGACCTACTACGGCCGCTGGACCTACAAGTACGAGGAATGCGCGCGCCAGGGTGCCGCTGCCTGCCTGATCGTGCACGAGACCGAAGCCGCCTCCTATCCGTGGGAAGTGGTCCGCAACAGCTGGGGCGGACCGGAGCTCGACCTGCCCCGTGGCGAGAACTCCGATCCGGTCGTCAACGTGCAGGGTTGGCTCACGCTGGAGAGCACCCAGGCGCTGTTTGCCGCCGCCGGCAAGGACTTCAACACGGTCCGGCCGACTGCCGATGCGCGCGGCTTCCAGTCCTTCAGCCTGGACGGCACCGCCTCGGTCAAGCTGGCCAGCTCGGTGCGCGAGTCCACCAGTCCGAACGTGCTGGGCCTGCTCAAGGGCAGCAGCCGGCCGGATGAGCTGATCATCTACACCGCCCACTGGGATCATCTGGGCCGCACCTTCGGCGACCCGACCGACAACATCTACAACGGTGCGATCGACAACGCGACCGGCATCGCCGGCATGCTCGAGATCGCCGAGGCCTTCACCGCCGAGTCCGAGGCTCCGGCCCGCTCGATCCTGTTCCTCGCCGTCACGCTGGAGGAATCGGGTTTGCTCGGTTCGCGCTGGTATGCCGAAAACCCGGTCTACCCGCTGACCAGGACCGCCGCCAACATCAACATGGACGCGCTGCCGGTCATCGGCCCGACCAACGACGTGGTCGTGGTCGGCTACGGCAGTTCGGAGCTGGAAAACGTGCTGCGTGATGCTGCCGCCGCCCAGAACCGCACCGTGGTGCAGGAGCCGACGCCGCAGAACGGCTTCTACTATCGCTCCGATCATTTCAACTTCGCCAAGGTCGGCGTGCCGGCGCTGTACGCCAAGGGCGGCTTCGATCATCGCGAGAAGGGTGAGGAATACGGCCGCCAGATGGCGCTGGACTACACCACCAACCGTTATCACAAGCCGGCCGACGAGTACTCCCCGGACTGGGATCTGCGTGGCGCGGCCGAAGACCTGCAGCTGCTGTACGAGGTCGGCCGCCGCGTCGCCGACAGCGACGGCTGGCCGCAGTGGCTGGAAGGCTCCGAGTTCAAGGCCCGTCGCGATGCGGAGATGGCTGCCGCCGGGGAGGGCTGAGGCCGGGTTACAAGGGCCCAGGGCATAGGGCCCAGGGCTCAGGAAGAGCCGTACCTAGCGCGTAGGATGTCGATGAGCTCCGCGAACCGCATCATTGCGGTCACAAGTCCACCTCACTGCCTCAAAAGAACTGTAGGAGGCTGCTTGCAGGCGACCGCGGAAGCGGGCTTAGGCTTTGGCCAGCGACTGGCGGAAGAGCAAAGGCAGCGCTGCGCGCTGCGAATCGAGAGCAAACTCCCTCCTACAAATGCCAGAGCAACTGCAAGAGCAAGCGCTTCGCCAGCACGACGGCTCCTTACAAGTGCCCGAGCGAGAGCAAGCTCAGGGCCTCAATAGCGCCGCTCTTCTGGGCCCTGAGCCCTGAGCCCTGCTCTTCTGGGCCTTGCTTTTCTGACCTCTCAGCCCTCAGCCCTGAGCCCTGCCCTCAAAACGCATACTCCCGAAACAAGGGCTCGATCCGGCCCTGCCAGCGGCTGTTGTACAAGTCGAGCTTGAACTCGGCTGGCGTGCGGCCGGCCTGGGCCAGTTCGATCAGCGGTTCGAGGAAGACGCGCTCGTCGTTGCCTTCGCAATCGACCCGCTGGCGGGCCTTCAGCCCGGTGGCGGCGATGCGCAGCATCTCGCGTATCGGTTCGACCAGGGTGCGGCCGCGGAAGGGGCTGGCCATGCCCAGCCGTGGCACCGCGGCGCGCAGTGCCTCCAGTTCGTCCAGCCCCCACTCACGCACCATGTCCCAGGCAGCGGCCTGGGCGCTGTCGTCGTAGAGCAGGCCGACCCACAGCGCCGGCAGCGCGCAGAGTCGGTTCCACGGTCCGGCATCGGCGCCGCGCATCTCCAGGTAGCGCTTCAGCCGTACTTCCGGGAAGACAGTCGTCAAGTGATCAGCGAAATCCTTCAGCGTCGGCCGCTGACCTTCAAAGCCGGCCAGTTTGCCAACCATGAAATCGCGGAAGGACTGACCGGCAACGTCGATGTAGCGGCCGTCGCGGTAGACGAAGTACATCGGCACATCGAGCACCCAGTCCAGATAGCGCTCGAAGCCGAAGCCCTCCTCGAAGGCGAAGGGAAGCATCCCGGTGCGGTCCGGATCGGTGTCGGTCCAGATCTGGCTGCGATAGCTCAGGAATCCGTTCGGCTTGCCCTCGGTGAACGGGGAATTGGCAAACAGCGCGGTCACCAGCGGCTGCAGGGCCAGGCCGATGCGCAGTTTCTGCACCATATCGGCCTCGTCGGCGAAGTCCAGGTTGACCTGCACGGTGCAGGTGCGGGTCATCATGTCCAGCCCCAGTTGACCGCGCAGCGGCATGTATCGGCGCATGATCGCGTAGCGGCCCTTCGGCATCCATGGCATCTCCTCGCGCCGGGCGAGCGGATGGAAGCCCATGCCCAGAAAGCCGATGCCGAGCTTCTCCGCCACCGTGCGCACCTCGCGCAGATGCAGTCCGGTCTCCTGACAGGTCTGGTGCAGATGCTCCAGCGGCGCGCCCGACAGTTCCAGCTGGCCGGCCGGTTCGAGCGTGATCGAGCAGCCATCGCGCAGCAGCGCGATCGGCACACCCGGCAGTTCCTCGACCGCCTCCCAGCCAAACTGGCGCAAGCCCTCCAGCATCGCCCTGATGCCGCGCTCGCCTTCATAGGGCAGCGGGCTCAGATCGTCGGTGTGAAAGCCGAACTTCTCGTGCTCGGTGCCGATCCGCCAGTCCGAGCGCGGCCGCCCGCCGGTAGCGATGTAATCGAGCAATTGCGCGCGGTCGACCGGCTCGTCGTCGGAAGTGGGTGCGGTGCTGGCCATGGCCGATCCTTGCCTTTGCTGGGTCCGAACTCAAGGACCGGGATGTTGGACGAAGACTTGCGTAGGTGCAGTGTAGACGGACTGGTCGGAGTTCGGAGTTCCGGGACCGAACTGATGCAGCAATGCGAAGCCGTGAATCGGGGTCGGGGTCGGAATCGGAATCGGAATCGAGAGCGACATCGGGGTTTCGCCATCAACGACTAGCCGTGCAGCGGGCGGTCATCATCAATTTTGTCAGGGGAGTACTCACCGCACTCGACCAGATCGTAACGATGCTGACAACGCAGGGGCGGCACAGCTCCAAGGTTCACGAGGAGGCAGTCGGATACGCCGGGCAAACGCCGATTCCGATTCCGATTCCGACCCCGACCCCGAAGTGAGCTCGCTGGCGGCAGAGACCGGCGTTGACGAGAGCCGCTTCTGCATTTACTTGAATCGCTCTTCTTCGGGGGCGTAGGTGTGGCGCGATGACCCTCGCTGCGGCATTCTTGATCGGACGATGACTCTGTTGGCACCGGCCATGCGCGAAGATCTGGGGAGCTTCCTGGAAGTGCTCGTTCAAGGCTCCTTTCCCGCTGAACGAGACCACGTCGAGCGACAGATTCAAGGAGCATGGCGTCGCTTCTCTATCGGTGAAGCAACCTGAAACGGTTGTTGGCCAGCCGTGTCGCACAGCTCCGGGCGATGTGCACGGCTCTCCTGCTGACGCCGGCTGCGGTTCACGCCTCTTCGGCGCCGGACCCCGCTGATCTCGCCCCCCAGCCCGACGAATCCTCCGTGCTCGAGCGCGGCAACGGTCCGGAGCCGGACAGTCTCGATCCGCAGCGGGCGCAGGGCTTGTCGGCGCACCATGTACTGCGGGATATCTATCAGGGGCTGACCCGGATCGACGGCGCCGGGGCGGTGCAGCCAGCGGCGGCGCGCTTCGAGGCCGATGCGGATGGCAAGCGTTGGTGTTTCGACTTGCAGCCAGGACTGCGCTGGAGTGATGGTCGACCGCTGCGGGCGAGCGACTATGCCGCCGCGCTGGAGCGTGCGCTCGATCCGTTGACCGGGGCGCCCTACGCCAGTTTGCTGCTACCGCTGCGCGGGGCGCAGGCGCGGCTCGCGGGCGACGCGCAGGCCGAGCTGGGTCTGGAGGTCAGCGATCCGCTGCGGCTTTGTACCGAACTGGTCGCGCCAACGCTGGATTGGCCGGCCCGACTGGCGCTGCCGCTGGGCTATCCCTACCGACCCGACAGCCCGCCGCAGTTGCCGCTCGGCAACGGCGCCTATCGCATGGTTCAGTGGCGGCCGCACAGCCGCATCGAGCTCGAACGCAATCCGCACTACGGCGGTCCGCCGGCGCCGATAGCGCAGGTGCGTTATCACACCATCGACGACCCATCAGCCGAGCTGAACCGCTATGCCGCCGGCGAGCTGGATCTGACCGAGACGATCCCGCCGGGACAGGCCGAGCGGCTGGACCAGCGCTTTCCCGGTCAGCTCCACATCGGTCCGGCCTACGCCAGCTTCTACTATGGCTACAATCTGGAGCGGCCGCCGCTGAAGGACAATCCGGCGCTGCGCGAGGCGCTGGCGCTGGCGATAGACCGCGAAGTGCTGGTGCGCCACATCACCGGCAATGGCGAACAGCCCTTGTGGCGGCTGATCCCGGCGCTGCCGGGCGAGCCGGCATGGCGGCCACCGCTGGCGAACATCGACCAACGCCACGCGCTGGCCCGCCAACGCTATGCCGAGGCCGGCTACGGGCCGGAGCGACCGCTGCGGATCGAGCTGCGCTACAACACCAGCCTGAGCCATCGCCGGCTGGCCCTGGCGGTGGCGGCGCAGTGGCGCCAGAAACTCGGCGTGCAGACCCGCCTGCGCCACGAGGAATGGAAGGTCTTTGTCAGCAATCGCCGCGCCCGCCGGGTGACCGAAGTCTTCCGTGGCGGCTGGGTCGCCGACTATGTCGATCCGATCAGCTTTCTGGAGGGTTTCGCCAGCGATTCGCCGCTCAATGCCACCGGCTACCGTGATGCCGATTTCGATGCCCTGCTGCAGGCGGCCAGTCGCAGCACGATCCCGGACCAACGCCGCACGCTGTTGCTGCAGGCCGAGCAGCGGCTGCTCGACGCGCATGTGATCCTGCCGATCTACGCCTACACCAGCAAGCATCTGGTCAGCCCCAGACTGTGCGGCTTTGCGATCCATCCGCTCGATCACCATCCCAGCGCCGAGCTGCATTTCTGTGCCGATGCCGAGCGGGTGACGCCCTGATGGCAACCGCCCTGCTGCGCCGACTGGCCGCCTCCGGCCTGGCCTTGCTGCTGGTGCTGCTGCTGAGCTTTGTGCTGCTGCGGCTGGCGCCGGGCGGGCCCTTCGACAGCGAGCGGCAGGCGCCGCCGGAAGTGATCGCCGCGTTGGAGGCGCACTACGGACTGGACCAGCCCTGGGCGACCCAGTTCGGCAACTGGCTGGGCGACGTGCTGCGCGGCGATCTGGGGCCCTCGTTCCAGTATCCCGGGCGCCAGGTCAGTACGCTCATCGGCGACGCGCTGCCATTGACGCTGGGCCTGGGCGGTGCCGCATTGCTGCTGGCACTGGCCGCGAGTCTGCCGCTGGCCCTGCTCGCCAGCCGCCGCGGCATGGCGCTGCCGCTGGGCCTGCTGGCACAGCTGCTGCTGATCGTGCCCAAGTTCGTCTGGGCGCCGCTGCTGATCCTGCTGTTCGCGGTGTCCTGGCGCTGGCTGCCGGCCGGCGGTTGGGACGGCGGACCGGCGCGCGCGGTGTTGCCGGTGCTGACTCTGGCCGCACCGCAGCTGGGCGTGCTGCTCAGCGCGCTGATGCAAGGGCTGCGCGAGGCAGCCAACAGCGAGGCCCTGCTCGCCGCCCGTGCCCGCGGCCTGCCGGAATCGACCCTGCTCTGGTCGCACGCGCTGCCGCTGGCCCTGCCGCTGGCGGCGGCCTGTTTGCCAACCGTCGCGATTGCGCTGTTCACCGGCTCGGCC
>DAIMJK010000106.1:0-2837 GCA_036722245.1 Lysobacterales bacterium | reverse complement strand
CCGTGCCACCACCCTCGTTCGCCGAGGTGCCCTCGGCCCCGCCCTCGCGCCCTGCGGGACGCGCGCGACGCGCATCCCCGCCACGCGGACGCGGTGCCCAGGTGTAGGTGTAGAAGGCTTCCATCTCCACGGGACCTGCGACCACCGGCTCGGCCATCGTCGAACAGGTCTTCGGTCTGCCCGGTCTGGGTCGGCTGCTGGTGCAGGCGGCGATCAATCGCGACTACACCCTGGTGCTGGGTTGCGTGCTGGTGGTCTCGCTGCTGGTGGCGCTGGTCAACCTGCTGTGCGAGTTCGTGCAGCGCTGGCTGGATCCGCGCTAGCGTCGTTCAGCTTCGCTCCCATTTGTGAAAGTGTGATGCAGCTGGCGTTTCTTTAGACATTCGTCTAGTTGCCGCTGACTTTCGAAGTCGATACGCTCGGGAGTTTGGTGCCGCACCAATACTCTGAATCTGGCTCGCTTGATGTATGTCTTGAGTTGGGGACGGATCTGAACGGGTTGAGCTCACCCGGAGTTGAGCCGATTCCTGCTTCACTGTGATCCCTGACAATGTGTTCGTAGTCCGCAAGGTTGGCCAATGACGTTGAAGTCCCGAATCCTTGACGCTGTGCTGCCCACTCGGGCCTGCCGTCCGTCGCACCTGTTCCTGCTGACCGCACTGCTCGCCATGCTCGCCAGCTGCGTTTCTGTCGGGCCCACCGAGTCGCCCACCAAGCCAGCTGACCTCGTAACCGCCACGCCTGGCGCCATTGATGCCCGCGCCGATCTGGCCGGTCACCGGGTCGAGGTGGCCACAATCTATGAGCATGAGGTCAAGACCGACGCTGGCGAGCAGTGGCAGAGGGTCGAGTATGGCTGGGACTACACCGATGCAGTGGCCTACGAGCTGACCACCGATCTGGACGGCAACAAGCTGATGTTCCGTCAGGTTCCCGGGCAGATCCTGCGCGCGACTGATCGCGAACAACAGATCGCCGTAGACATGGTCCGCCGACACCCGGCTCTGGCCGAGACCGCCGCCACGCCTGGCGCCGTTTTCGAGGGCGGCTTCATCCTGATGGAACGTGACCATCCGCACTGTCACCTGAAGTCGCGCTGCGTGTATGTATTGGTGTCCACCGAGAACGGTCGGAACAAGATCATCCAGGCGATCGTCGATTTGCAGACCGAACAGGTCGTCGATCCCAAATTCGATCCAGAGATGCTCGGATCACAACGACAACTGTAGGGAAGGGGATAGTCATGAGGGCGAGAATACTGGCTGGTTTGCTGCTTGCCGCCACTTGGGGAACCACGGTGCAGGCCGAGGTGGTATGCAACGGCACCAACGAGACCAAGTTGAGTTGGCCCGCAGAGAACCCGATCTGGGAAATGTGCTGGCTGCGACCCAGTCACAGCTCGGGCCCGCAGGGCTCGGGCATGGAGTTGCGCAAGGTCGAGTATCTGGGCGTCCCGGTGCTGAAGACACTGCATTCACCGCTATTGTTTGCCGAGTACGCCAGCTCGACCTGTTATCGGGACTGGAAGAACACCAACAACGCCTTTGTCGCCCAACCCGCGGTGCGCAATCAGCTCGGTATCTCGGTCGATTTTCCTGCCACCACCAGTTGCGACCGATCACAGTCGCCGACCCAGTCCTACGGTCAGTGTCCGTATCAATTGCCTGGCCGAACGGGTGCCGATTGCTTCAACGGCCTGGCGATCGAGGATCTGGGTGACCGGGTAGTCGTGACCGCCCACTACGAAGCCTCCTGGTACGCCTATACCTCGCGCGCGATCTTCTACGGCAATGGGGCCTTCGACCTGCAGTTCGGATTCGGCAACTTCAGCAATACCAGCAACGGCACGACCCACTGGCATCACAATTACTGGCGGCTGGACTTTGACATTGGCGGTCCTGCCAATGACGTGCTGAGCATCAACGACGTGCCGCAGGCAACCGAGTTCACCAGTCTGCGCAGCCAGACCGGCGGCCCGGGCGGGACCGAGCGGACCTGGGAAGTGCGTGATGCGGTGACCGGCCTGGGCTATCGAATGATCCCCAGCCGCGCCGACTACGAGACGCCTACCAACGAGTCGGGCCGGAACTTCCACCTGGTCGATGTCATCGGCACTCTGTACAAGGCCAACGAGTACGGCGATCTGGCCAACAATCCGCTTGGCGCCTGCGGCATGAGTCACGGCAACCTGGCCAACAGTGAAAACATCGGCGGCGCCGGAGTCGGCGCGGATGTCGTGCTGTATTACCGCGTCGCGGTCAAGGACACGCCCGGCGTGGACGTGATGCAGTGCAAGTCCGCTGGACCGATGTTTGTTCCGCTGGGCAATTTCGGCCAGATTTTCGAGAATGGATTCGAGGACTGAGTAAAGCAGTTCCAGTGGCCAGTTCCAGTAGCCAGTGAGAGCCAGAGCATGGGGGCCCCGAAGGATGGTGGCGGGCCGCGTAGCAACGGTCTTGCCGACTTGTCCAACTCCCTCGTCATCGCGAGGGGGTTGCGACCGCGACGATCCAGGCAGGGCCAGTGAGACCTGGGGCGCGGCGCCCGCAAGCGCCGCGATTGTCGGCAAGCCAGCATTCGACTGTCGGCTCTTGTGCACTTGTCGGAGCGCGACGTTTAAGTCGCCTGGCTCGTCCTTCAAAGCGCGAGGCAAACCTGGGAGCGCCGGCATCCTGCCGGCTCTTTTCTCTTTCGCCAAGCGCGGCGCATGAGTCTTGCGCGGCTCGTCATGCGTATCGCGAGGCGCCCCCAGCGCTGGGGATTGGCGCTCGCGTTGTTGGTTCCTCGAATTCTTTTCGTGTGCGCTTCGTCGGGAGCAAGAGAGCCGGCAGGATGCC
>DAIMJK010000105.1:6910-10930 GCA_036722245.1 Lysobacterales bacterium | reverse complement strand
CGGCGACCAATGCGCGCAACGAACGCTGACGCTGGCGCAGGCTGCGGTTGTACAACAGGACCGAAGCCAGCAGCAGCGTGATCATCAGCAGGGCGAGCGCCCACCGTACCAGCGGTATCTGCCACCAATGCGGCTCGATCAGAAAATCGACGTTCAGCGGACCACTGGCGGTACCGGTGTAGTCGCGCGCCTCGATCCGGAACACATACGGTCCTGGCGGCAAGCCGGTGTAACCGCGCTCACGCTGCGCGCCCCAGTCGCTGATCTGTGGGTCGTAGCCGATCAACTGGCTGCGATAGCGTGAATCCTCCTCGCGCAGACCGACCAGCAACGTGTAGGAGAGCCGCAGTTCTCGGCTGCCGGCCGGCAGGGTCAGGCGCTGCTCCGGTTCGAATGGATAGGCTGCGCCATCGACCAGGATCTGGCCTGATGCGCAGCGGCTTGGGATGGCTTCGGCTGATGCTCGGCTGGACATCGGGATCGAGCACGCTCAGGCCGCCCAGCGTGCCGACCCAGTAGCGATCGCGACCATCGATGTGCTGCGAGTTGGTATTGCATTCGTCGTGCACCATGCCGTCGCTGCGCGTGTGGACACGACTGGCGTAGCGACCCTCGGTCAGCGGCGTCAGTTGCTGGACGCCGTTGTTGGTGCAGATATAGATCCGTCCCTGACTGTCGAAGAGCACGCTGTAGACCGTCGGGTCGGGAACCGGTGGCAGTTCGGGCTGTTCGATCAGGCGCGGCGCCATTGGCTCTGTGACATCCAGGCGTTGCACGCCGTGACGCTGGGTGCCGAGCCAGAGTACGGCTCGATGGCCGTCGAACCTGACCGTGACCGATCGATAGATGTCAGCCGGCAAGCCGACGATGTCCGCCAGCAGTTGCCAACGTTCGCCATCGAAGCGGGCAACACCCTGATCACTGGCCGCCCATAGCCAGGAGCGGCCGCTGCTGTCGACCTGCTCGGCCAGGCGGATCACGGTCCAGGGTGTCCTGGCGCCGTCGGCCAGAAACTGGGTCCAGCGCCCCTGCTGCAGGCGATGGACACCGCCACGCAGGTTGCCAAACCAGAACTCGTGGCCGTCCGGCCCATAGCGGTCCAGGGCGTCGGATGCGGTGTGATCAAGCTTGCCCAGCCACGGGACCTCGATCGGCGTCATCGACAGATCATCGGCAATCCGCAGCAACTCACCGCTACCCTGCATGCTGAGCAACCGCCAGGGCCGACCATCGGGTCCGGGCAGGCGCCAGATCGCGCGCACCCCATCGCCGGGCAGACTGCCGTCGGCCCGACCGAAATAGCGCCACTGTCCGCCCTGCAGCAAGCCCAGCCCCTGCGTAGATGACCCTACCCAGAGCCGCTCGCTACCCTCGTCATCCGGTTCCAGCAGCATGCCGAACGTGCCGTTGTTGTTGGCGCCGAGCAAGGAGACGGTCTGCCATGGACTCTCGGTCAGGGCAAGCCGGGCGACACCGCCCTCGGTGGCCAGCCAGAGCACGTCGATACCGTCGACCGTGCGACTGAGCTTGATGCCGCGGACCGCATCCAAGGGCAGGCCGTGGCGGCGATCGAAGGTCGCTATCTGCTCTCCGCGTATCCGCAACAGACCCGCGCGGGTAGTCAGCCAAACGCTGCTTGCGCCATCGCTGGCGTAAGTCGCCAGTGCCGAGTAGATCGCCTCGGTCGGCAGTTCGCCGTTCGCTGCCCGCCAGATCCGCACGCCGTCGGAGCGGATACGCGCCAGACCGCCGTTGTAGCTCACCACCCACAACTCCTCGACGCCGCGCTCCTCGCTGCGCAGCAGGTGGTTTAGCAGCATCGCGTCGATCACCGGGTGCGAATAGCGTTGCCATGGGGCGTCAGCCCGGGTCGAGTCTCGCCACCACAGTCCGCCATCATTCGTCCCCATCCATTGCCGCGGCGACCCATACAGTCGTTCGGTCTGCTCGATGGTGATCGGGTTCCCGACGGGCATGGGAACCTGACGCAAGGGTGCTTCCCAGATTCCATCACGCCAACGCAGGAAGCCAGCGTTGTGGTTGGCCAGCCACAGCTCGCGTTCGCCGCCAGGACGATGGACCTGGATGAACCGATGCGAACCACCACGCACCTGGGTCTCGACTTGCCAATCCCGACCGTCGTAGCGGAGCAGCCCCTCGCGCTCGAACAGCGCCCATAGCACGCCGTCGGCGGACGTTTCCATGTCGCGCACCAACGAGCGCGCCTGCGGCAACTCGCGCTGATGCCAGCGGTAGCCATCGAAGCGCGCCAGACCGGAGGCTGAGCCGGCCCAGACGAAGCCCGCGTGGTCGACCCCGATGGTGCTCCAGATCTCGTCGCTCAATCCGTCTTCGGCGGTATAGGAGCGAATCGTCGGAGCGCTCTGATCGCTGACATCAATCGGCGCACGCGACGGCTCCGCGGCCCAATTGAGACCGCACAGCAGACAGCCGCCAATGGCGAGCAGAGCGCGCAAGAACATGCCTGACCAGCCCCCTGATCCGGTTCGATGCCGCCGAGTATGGCGCCAGCGAAGGCGACCGATATATAACCGGATTGTGATTGATGATAACCCGGACTCGGCTTCGCTCGGTCGGCTGGTTCATGCCCAACGGGCGGCAGGCAGCCCGTTCGCTTGGACCTGGCGCTGGCGCAACGCGACCGCCAGCTTCCGCCCCAGTTCGATCGTCTCGCGGGCGCGCCAGTACACGTATAGCAACAGGCGTCGTGCAGGATCGGGATCAGCAGGTCCGGTGGGTCCGGCGAGCTGCAACCGGCAACTGCAACTACTCTCCAAACTGCTCCCGCAACACCCGCTTCAATACCTTCCCCGCCGCATTGCACGGAAACTCGGCAACGACATGCAGCGAGTGCAGCCGCTGGTACTTCGCGGCGACGCGTTGGTTGATCCAGCTACGCAGCGTTTCGGCTTCGCACTGCTGGCCCGGACGCAGCCTGACCGCAGCCGCGGGTACTTCGCCCAAACGTGCCTCGGGAATGGCGAACACGGCCACTTCCGCCACCGCCGGGTGGCGCGCGGCGATCTCTTCCAGATCGCGCGGGTAGACCTTCACGCCACCTGAATCGATCATGTCCTTCTTGCGATCGACCAGATACAGGAAACCCTCGTCATCAACGTGACCGATGTCGCCGGTGTGCAGCCAGCCATCGACCAGCGTCTCGGCGGTCAGCGCCTCGCGCCGGTAGTAGCCGGGCATCAGGATCGGCCCTTTGCCGAGGATTTCGCCATTCACGCCCGGCGGCAGTTCGCGGCCGCTCTCGTCGACGATCTTCATCGCGAACAGCGCTGGCGGGCAGCCGACCGAGCCGGCCTTGCGTGGCGCATCGGCGGCATCGAGGATCGTCACGAAGCCTTCGGTCAGGCCGTACAACTCGTGGTAGGTGCCCGGCAGCAATCGCATCCATTGCTCGCGCCGCTCGGTCGGCATGGGCGCGCCGAGGGTGAGCAGCATCTTCAGACTGCCCAACCGGGCCGGGTCGAAATCGGGATGATCGAGCAGCGAGATCAGCTGCGCCGGCACCATCATGCAGTGGCTGACCCGCTCGGCCTCGATCAGCGCCAGCGCGCGACCGGCATCGAAGGCGCTGTCGAGCACATAGCGCGCGCCGCTGTAGAGCGCGGCCATCATCGTCACGAAAGCGCCGTTGAAGACGATCGCGCCGGTCTGCAACACCACTGATTGCCGATCGATGCGAAAGGCCTGCGCGAAGACCATCCCGTACATTGCGCGGATCCGATGGGTGTGGATGATCCCCTTCGGTAGCCCGGTGGTACCGGAGGTGTACATCAGGTTGTAGACGGCGTTCTCGTCCTTTAGTAATCGTGTCAACTGCTTGGCTTGTTTTGCCAACTCGTCTTGTTCTTTTTCTAATATGTAGTTCAAAAAGCGCAACATAACGTAAGCCACAATGTTCAACGCATAATATAGGCTGGTTTTTGTACAAGTTGTAGTTTATAACACTTTCGTTTGGTATCCTTTGTAGATTATCAAATGATG
>DAIMJK010000105.1:814-6900 GCA_036722245.1 Lysobacterales bacterium | reverse complement strand
ACCCAACGCCGGCCTGGTGCCTTCCAACCGTTGCGCCAGCTCAGGGCCAATACCATCGGTGCTCGCTGCGTCAATCCACCACACGGCGGGCAGCAGGATGCCACCGCGCTGCATGCTTGCCAGCGCGGCGTCGACCTCCGCCCGCAGTCGGACATCGGCCAGCAGCAACCGAGGCGTCGCATCGCCGAGCAGACTCGACAAACCCTCGGCGCGCAGCATCATGGTCAGCGGTACCAGCACGGCGCCGATCCGCGGAATTGCCAGATAGGCGAGCATCGCGGCCAATCCATTCGGCAGCAGCAGGGCCACCCGATCACCCTGGGCCAGCGGTAGCGCGCGCAAAGCGGCGGCAAACTGGCCGACGCGTCGCTCCAGCTCGGCATGGCTCAGCCGCTCCCCCGCGACCACCAGTGCAATGTCCTGCGGATGCTGGCGGGCGTGGTTGGGCAGCAGATCGGTGCAGACAAGCATCCCGCCACTATGCGGCGCGACTGGCGGCGGTGTCGATTGGTCGAAAGTATCAGACGGCGAGGTGGCTCTGGCGCTGGCTCTCATCGCCCAGACCGTTCGTCGGCCGGATTGCTCCGCCATTCCGGGGGCCGGACTTCGTTTTATCGACGACAGGCGTATGGTTCGCGCCCTCGCCGCGGACCGGCGTTTAGCTGGACCAGAAAACCAACCATGTTTGCGCATTCCCCATCAACCGCACAATGGAATCTGCTGTCTTCCGGGCAGGACGCCATATTGCGCGTGCGATTGGGTATTGAGTGCCCGAATGGATACCTGCTTCCACCAGATTGATCTCCTTGCCGGGAGATCGGTCACCCGATCTCCCCGAGGTTTTGGCCAAGCGCCCTCGGGATTGACATCCGAGGGCGTTTTTATTTGCGGCGTGCGAAAGGAGATACGCCTGGAATCAAGCAAAAAATGGAATTCAAGAATTACCGCCTGATACGCGGTAATGGGAAGTTTGTCCCGCCGGCTCGTTGCGGTACGGGTTCTTTGAATCCCGTCCGGTGCGCGCGGCTCTGCCGTGGCGTATGCCTCGATCGGTGTGGGTTGCTTCTCTTCCACGACATTGGCTCAGTGGTAGAGCAGACGGCTGGTCCGTCGGGTGGTCGGTTCGATTCCGACATGTCGTACCTGGATGGCTCACTGGTAGAGCGTCGGACTGATAATCCGGAAGTGCGGGTTCGATTCCCGCTCCAACTGCCTTCAAAGCAGTCCGTAAGTGCAACACCGGGGGCGCAAGCCCCAGGGCAAGCCCCGTGCGGTGGACGGACGGTCAACTCGGCTTCGGTCGTTTTGGCGGTCCGGTCAGCGCAACGCGCCCCTGGCCGGGGCGCGGTCCTCGCCAGGGACCGGTGACTGAGTGATGGCGTCAGCGGTGGTCGGCATGACACACGCGTCGCCTGCACCAGCCGCCGCCCCCACGCGCGCACCGCACTTCCGCCAGAGTCGCGGCGGGGCTTGCCCATCCTTTCATTGTCACTGCGCCCCGCACCGGCTCGCCGGGGTGCCGTGTTCGCAACCCCTGTCGAGCCGATCTCACGCGTGCCACACAGGTTGGCTCCGGACTGAGCCCTGGGCCCTGGGCCCTGGGCCCTGGGCCCTGTGCCCTCTGCTTATGAAGGTCCTCAAGACGCCAGTTTGACGCGCACCTACGGAATGTAAAGGAGACCGCAATGCTGATGATCCGCAAGGTCGTGATCGGCGATGCCGAGCGCGGCCTCGTTTACCGTAACCGCCGTTTCGAGCGGGTGCTGGGCCCGGGCGTACACCGCCTGTGGGAGCGCTTCGATGCGCTCGAGGTCCGCGTCTTCGACATCACCCAGCCGGAATACAGCGGCAAGGATGTCGATGCGCTGGTCGCCGCGCTGGGGCCGCGCCTGGGCGATGCCTTCCAGCTCGCCGACATCGGCACGCACGAGATCGGCCTGGTCCTGAAGAACGGCAAGCTCGAGGACGTGCTCGCACCGGGTACGCGCAAGCTGTACTGGACCGGCCTGGTGCCGGTTGCGATCGAGCGCGTCGTCACCACCGACAACGTCGAGATCGAGCCGGCCGTGGTCAAGCGGCTGCGCCAGATCGGTCTGCTCGACCGCATCGCAGTCGCGCTGACCGTACCGGTCGAACACACCGGCATGGTGTTCATCGACGGCAAGCTGGCGCGCGTGCTGGAGCCGGGTGCGACCGCCTTCTGGAACCTGCAGAAGAACGTCGTTGCCGAGTTGATCGACCTGCGCGTGCAGACGGTGGAAGTGTCGGGTCAGGAGTTGCTGACCCGCGACAAGGTGTCGCTGCGGGTGAACCTGGGTGCAAGCGTGCGTGTGACCGATCCGGTCGCGGCGCGTACCCGACTGAGCAAGTACAGCGACTACCTCTACCGCGAGTTGCAGTTCGGTCTGCGTCAGGCGATTTCGGCCAAGACGCTGGACGAGTTGCTCGGTGACAAGGCCTCGCTGGATGCCGACATCTACGGCTACGTGCGCGGCCGGGTTGCCGAGTTCGGCGTCGACGTACTCGGCGTGGGCGTCAAGGATGTCATCTTGCCGGGTGAGATGAAGCTGATCCTCAACAGCGTGGTGCAGGCGGAGAAGGCGGCCCAGGCCAATGTCATCCGTCGGCGCGAGGAGGCGAACGCAACCCGTTCCCTGCTCAACACCGCCAAGCTGGTCGAGGAGAACCCGGTGCTCATGCGCCTGAAGGAACTGGAGACGCTGGAGAAGGTCACCGAGAAGATCGACAAGCTGACCGTCTTCGGCGGCCTGGACGGCGTCCTGAAGCAACTGGTGACGTTGAAGTAGATGGAGGGGCGGCCGGATGGATTCGGCCGCCTTTTCTTTTGTACCCTCGGAACTGGGCGCTGGCCGATTGCGACGCTGCAAGCTACCCTGCCGCGCCGATGAAAGCTGTATCGCCCGCCTTGCCGCATGATTTCGCCCACCGCGCGGCCTGGTTCGGGCTTGGGGCCGCGCTTGCCTCGTCGGCCGGGCAGACCTTCTTCATTGGGCTGTCGGGGGTGGCGTTCGCTGCTGGCAAATCGCTGTTGCTCATCGCCGCTTCAATCAGGGTCCTGGCGCCGCAAGCTGCCGCTGCAGTCGCTGCAGCACCGTCAGCGCGGGCGCGTCCGGGACCAGAGCTGCGCGCAGGATCGGGGCGGCTTGCTGCAGCGGCGCTGCGATCTGTGCCGAGCCGCCTTCGGCCGGCAAGCGCTCCTGGCGCAGCATCGCCATCTGCAGCAGGCAGTGGCCACGGGCCGGGTGCGCTGAATCGACCGAGCGGTCAAACAATCTCAGCGCACTGGCGTAGGCAGCCAGTGCCTCATCGAAGCGGTCCAGCTCGACCAGCGCATCGGCCTGGAGCTGGTGTAGCGGAGCCAGCACGTGCGGGTTGTCGGCGTGCTGCGGTGCCAGATTGGCGAAGGCGCCGGCCAGCAGTTCCTGCGCGGGGTCGCTGCGCCCAAGCAACGCCTGTGCCCGGGCGGCGAGCAGCCCGCTTCGTACCCATTGTTCATCGCTCGTCTGCTTGTTGCTCTGCAGCGTGGCACGTGCCTGCTCGGCCAGTTGCAGGGCGACCTCCGGTTGCTCGCCGAGGAGTTCCACTTCGGCCAGCACCAGCTGACCAGCGATCAGACGGCGATGGTCTGGGCCGTAGCGCTTGCCGAGCCCGGCCAGATGGGCACTGGCATGGCTGCGCGCCGACGCGATGTCCTGCCGCAGCAGCGCCAGGCGGGCGAGCTTCAGCCGATGCGAATCGCGCTCCTCGGGATACTCATCGCGCAGCGCATCCAGCGTCGCCATCGCTTGCTGGAGTGAATCCTCGGCGGCATCCAGACGCCCGTTCGCGGTCAGCATCGCGCCAAGGTTGCCATGCGCCAGGCTGACCCGTACGTGGCCGTTCGGGTAGAGCGCCCGGGCCGCCTCCACCGCAGCGCGCAGCATGCCTTCGGCGCGCTCGGGCTGACCCAGCCGACTATTGACGATGCCGAGCCAACCGAGCAGGCTCAGCCGCTCCAGCAACGCACGCTGATCATCCGCGATCAGGGCCAGTCCCTCCTCGAAGCTGCTCATCGCGGCGGACAAGTCATGCCCGGCGTACTGGATCGCACCCAGCGTGTTCAGTTGGCGGGCGCGGTGGCTCTGCTCCGCTTCCGCGCTGGCGAGAGTGGGTCGCAGTGCGAGCGCGCGCCGGATATATCCCTCGGCCAGCTCCAATCGCCGACTTGACTGCTCCAGGGCCGCCAGCGTGGTCCATAGATTGGACCGCAGAGAGACGTACGCCTGCTCCTGCGGCCAGTCCGGCTCCTGCGCGAGTAGCGCCTGGAGGATCTGCTCGGCCTCGTCATGGCGACCGGTGTGGCGGGCGACCTGGGCCTGGACGACGGCGATCTGTGCCCGCAGCAACGGGTCCGACCGCGTCGTCTGGTCCAACTCCAGCCGGGCGCGGGCAAGCACCCGGTCGGCCTCCTGATACCGACCCAGACTGAAGAAGGCCCGACCCAGCGTGAGCAACAGTTCGACCCGCACTGCCACCGGCATCGTTTCGTCGGCGAGCAGCGAGTCGGCCTGCATCGTCAGCAGATGCTGAACCGAGATGTCCTCGCCGCCATTCAACTCCGGGTTGGCCGCCTCGTAGGCGCTGGAGAGGAAGTCACTCACCGCGCGCGCCCGATCGCGCTCGACCGCCGCCTCAAGCGCATTCGCCTGGGCCACCTGGCGCAGTTGGATCTCGCGCCCCACGCCGGCAACAGCCAGCAGCAACAGCAAGGCGCCGACGGCCAGCGGCAGCGCACGCCGACTCAAGGTCCTGCGCAACACATAGCCGCGTTCATTCTGACGCAGCGAGATCGGCAGACCGTCGCGCAGGCTGCGCAGGTCCTGGGCGAGCACCTCGACGCCAGGATAGCGCTGCTCCGGATCCGGCGCGGTGGCGTGCGCGCAGATCCGCCGCAGGTCCTCGCGCTGGCCGGACGGTGCACGTTCGATCAGCGCCTCGAACAGCCGCCCGAGCGAAAAGATGTCGGCTGCGATTCCCCCGGTTTGCCCCGCGCTGATCTCGGGCGCGGCGTAGCCCGGGCTGTACCAGCGCGCCCAGTCGCCCTCGCGCGCTTCATCGTCAGCTCGCAAGGTGGCGGCGATACCGAAGTCGAGCAGCTTGACCCGTTCGCCGTCGGCCAGCAGGACGTTTTCCGGCTTGATGTCGCGATGCACGATCAGCTGGCGATGCGCATGCGCCACCGCGCTGCACAGGTCCAGCACGTAGCCGATGACTTGCCGCCAGGACCGATCCGGGCGCAGACAGGCGACCAGGAAGGGTTCGCCGTCGATCCGCTCCATGACGAAGTAGGGCTCGCCGCTGGCGCTGCTGCCGCCGTCAAAGATCTGGCAGATATGCGGATGGCGCAGTTGTGCGAGCAGCCGACGCTCGGCTTCGAACCAGCCATCCTGGGTGATCGTCTTGCGGTCGCTGCGCGCGATCTTCAACGCCACTTCCTGCTGGAACTGGCCATCGTCGCGGATGGCGCGGTAGACCTCCGCCATGCCGCCCCAACGGATCCGCGACTGCAGTCGATAGCGGCCGATCAGCGTGCCCGAGCGATCCTCTGGCGCCGCCAACTCCCCGGCCAGCTCACCAACTCGCAGCGCAACGCCCGTGTGCTCCGCTTCGGCGCAGGCCACCATGTCGAGCAAAGTGGCGAGCATGCCCGGATCATCGCTGCAGGCAGCGCGCAGCCACGCCGCCCTGGCCTCGGGCGGCTGCGCCAACGCGTCCTCGAAGCGCTGCTGCATCCGCTCCAGACCGGTGAGCTGAAACTTGCGCTCAGCTGCCGTCACGAGGTGGCGCCACCCGACGAATCGGCCGAACCCAATTGGCTACTGATCCAACTGCGCAGGAAGCGCAGCTCGCGCACCACGGTCGCGGCCGATATGCCCAGCGCCGCAGCGGTCTCATCCTGGGTCAGCCCACCGAAGTAGTGCAGCTCGGCGATCTGTGCCTTGCGCTGATCGGCTTGCGCCAGCGCGCTCAGCAGCAAGTCCAGCTCCACCACCTGCAGCCCGTCGTCCTGGGTGCCCCGCAAGTCG
>DAIMJK010000105.1:0-804 GCA_036722245.1 Lysobacterales bacterium | reverse complement strand
TCGCAGCGCCCCCTTGCGCCGCGCGCTGTACACCAGCACCCGCCGCATCTGGGTCGAAGCCACCCGCAGGAAATGGGAACGATCGGCGAAGGCCATCCGCAAGTCGGCCATCCGCAGCCACGCCTCGTGCACCAGGGCGGTGGGGTTGAGGGTAAGGTTGCGCGCTTCACCGCGCAGATGCCGCGCGGCCAATTGGCGCAGCAGATCGTGCAACTGCGCGTCCCAGGCCGAGGCGGACGATGGCTCGTGCGACTTGGGATGTTTATCGCTGGTCTCGTGCACAACCCTGCAACCCCTGTTTGCCGATGCGAGGCCCGCACTTGCTCAAGGAACGGACTGGCGCCTCGCCGAACCGCCAACCGATGATAGCCCGCGATTGCCCGGCATGGATGACTGAATTCGTGCCCGCTCTGCGCCTCTGCTTCCAGCAACGGCTTCGAGGCGCCCGAGGTCAATGCGGCCGAAGGCAGCGTGCGGCTGCCAACCGCGGAACTGGCACCCATGCTCGACAGCATCGGCCGCAGCGTGTACCGCTTGCAGGACTAACGCGTTTGCGACTCCAGACGAGCAGCACGCGATTGCCACGGCCCGCGACGAACCGGTAAGTGTCTTCGATTGCACAGCGCGCGGCGCGGACCTCGCAATGACGAAATGAGTTCCGAACCGATCTGCTGCAGCGTGACCAGTTTGCGCCCATTCCTGCGCCTGTAGGAAGTGAGGCTGGTTGCACGCCAGTCGGATCGCACCCCAAACAGCCCGCCGCTGCGCGACGACCCGAGTGCAACTCGGGGTTCCGACAAGGCC
>DAIMJK010000104.1:0-10995 GCA_036722245.1 Lysobacterales bacterium | reverse complement strand
GAAGAGCGAGGGCCCAGAAGAGCGAGGGCCCAGAAGAGCTAGGGCCCAGGGCTCAGGGCCGAGGGCCCAGAAACGCAAGGGCCCCGCCCCCCCCTTTATCGGCCCGAAAACGCACACGGGCCATGATCCCGGTGGTGTTCCAGGTCTTCGAAGGCCGACAGCGCGGCGCGGGGCTGTCCACGAACCCATGTCGTAACTCATTGAATCTCGACAGCGCCGCGTGGGCAGCGGCAATCTAGGCGCCACGCTGCGGCTCTTCTGGGTCCTGTGCCCTGGGTCTTGTGCCCTGCTTGTCGGAGCCAGCCTCTACGGCCAGCGACTGCGCCACCGGAACGGCCCGCAACCGCTTCCACCACCCACCCTCTCCGAGTGCATCGAGCGCCAGCTTGAACCAGCGCACCACCGCGTTGGCCAGCCACAGCGACCACAGCAGGATCGCCGCCTTGTACACCCACAGCGGTACGCTGAAGGCCCACGCCGTCGGCAGTGCGCCGGTGCTGTGATCGGCAAACCAGATCAGGTTCGGGGCGCTCGAGCCGTTGCCTTCGACGCGCATCGCCGGCTGGCCGAGCAGGCCGGCCCAGACGCTGCCGATCAGCACCAGCAGCACCACGCCGGTCATGCCGACCAGCAGCAGCTGGAGCAGATCAAAAGGCCATTTGCTCAGCGCCGCGCCTACCCGGCGGCGCCAGTCGAGCAACAACAGCCAGCCGCCGACCAGCAGCACCGCCCACCACGCCACCGTCGCCAGTCCGATACCCAGGATCAGCGCCTCGCGCATACCGATCGGACTGCGGCCGCTGCGACCGAGCACCACCGCCAGCAATACCACCAACGCCAGCAGCGACCAGAAGCGCACCGCCGGGCCAATCGCCGGGCCGCTGGTCCAAAGCAGCCAGCGATCGGCCGGCAGATTCAGTGCCATGCCGATATTGGCCGCCGGCAGGCCCAGATCGATCGCCGGAAAGTCCGCCAGCAGCACCCGTTCGGCCGGTTCGCGCAGGCTCAGGTTCAGCGCCTGCGAGCCCGGGGTCACCGGAACCTGCAGCCGACCGCCGTCCGGTCGCAGCGAAAGCGTTCGGCCGTCGATGTCCAGTCGCAGCAGTTCCGCCGCGGGCGGCAGCATGATCGTGTGCTGGCCACCGCGGGTCGCGCGCAGCTGAATGCTGATCTCGCTCTCGCGCAGGCGGGTGCCGTAACGGCTGCGAATGCCCACGCCGTCGATCGCCAGGGTCGATCCGGCGAGTGCTTCTGGCCGGCTGATGCGCAGCAGCAGCTCATCGCCCGGCAAGGGATTGAAGCGCTTGTCGGCGCCGTCGCCGGTGGCCAGCGCGAGCAAAGTTGGGGGCCCCTCGAAGCGGGCGTGGAATATCGGACTGACCGCCACCAGCCAGATCTCGGTGCGCTCGGCCAGCTCCGGTGCGCGCAGGCGCAGCTCGGTGCCGGTCGGCAGGCGAGAGCTGTAGCTCAGATGGCTCTGACCGGCGCGCAGCGTGACCTGCACCTGGTCATCGACCACCGGCGGATCCACGCTGAGCAGGCGCTCACCGTCGAGCAGCGGAATCGGTACCTGCAGCGCGCCATCGGTCGGCGCGACGCGGCTGACGACGGTCTCGATCATCCAGTCCAGATCGATCGAGATCGCTCGGGTGACCAGCACATAGCTCGGCACCTCGGCCGGGCGCAGACTGCCGCCACCGGACTCGGCCGGCGCCATTCTGACCAGCTCCAGCTGACCGCCCGGCAGCCGATCGCGTTCGATACCATTGACCAGCCACTGCTCGGATCGGCCTTCGATCCGCGCCGGCAGCAGCGGAAAGCTCAGCCGCAGCCGCTCACCGACCAACGTGCCTTCGAGCTGGACCCGACGCACGCCGGCGGTCAATGGCAACCACGGTACGTCACCATCACTGAGCAACCACCCCTGCGCTTGCCCGTCGACCAGCACCCGGCCAGGCTGCCACAGCTCGGCATGCGGCAGTGGCACGCTGAGGTCGGTGGCCAGATGCAAGTCCATTGTCAATGTGAGCCGGTCGGTCGCCGTTTCAACCACGACCGAGTTCAGCTGGGCGCAGTTCGGCGCGCATTCGGGCGCCTCCAGCAAGCGCGCGCGGTACTCGTCGAGCAACGCCTGGTTGGGGTATTCGGCCGCCTGCGCGAAACCCGGCAGGCATAGCGCAACCACCAGCCAGCGTGGCCAGCGCGCACCGCGCCTGGCCGAACCCAGCAATTGACCGAGCGCACTGGCGACCAGCCAGCCCAGCGCCGCCACGGCGAGTAGCCGCCACAGCGCGGTCAGCCACGGCGGGCTCAACACCAGCCGGATCTGATGATCGCTGCGCACCGGCCCGGCCACCGCGAGCTGGTGGCTGTTCCAGCGCCACTGCGGCTCGGCGCCGCCGGCCTGGACGATCGCCTTCGGATCGACCCGATTGAGCTGTTGCTGCTGCTTGCCCAGCAGCTTGCCCTTGCCTTGCTGGACATTGCTGACCGCCTGCGGGCCCTCCATCGCAGGTTCGGGCATGGGTGCAGCCACTTCCATCGAATCGGCAGCAACGTTCCCGGCGACGCGACTGTCGCCGCGATGACGATACAGCCCGCCATAGCTGATCACTTGTGAAGTCGCCTGATTGAAGCCCCGACTGCCCACACTGGCGTGCTCCAGTTGCGGATACAGCAGCAGCGTGAACTGATTGGCGGCATAAGGCAGCGCGATCAGCAGCAGCACGACGAAGCTCGGCCAGGCGATGAAGCGCAGCCACCTTGCCGGCTTGGCGGCACTGATCCAGCGCAGGCCGAGCAGCAGCAACAAGAGAAACAGCAGGCTGAACAATGGCGCGCCGAGATGGCCGTTGCTCAGTCCCAGGTAGAGCAGCGCTGGCACGGTCAGCTGCCAGCCAGCCAGCTTCCACGCCAGCAGTCCGCCCAGGCAGAGCAAGAAGATCTCGCCCAGTCGCCAGCGCGCGATCCAGGCACTACCGGCCTGATCGGCACCGAGGGCCGCCAACAGCTGATAACCGGGCGGCAGATTGATGCTGAGCCGCGCATCATCGAGCGTTTCGCGCCAGCCCGAGGCCGGCACGCGGTGACCGCCTGGCAGCCGCGCGCTGCTCTGCACACTTAGTGCCGAGGCGCGCCATTCGACCCCGACCGCGCCCGAATCATCCGGCGCCCGGGTCAGCAGCAAGGGCTCCCCCGCGCTCTCGGCCCGCTGCAGCGGCAGCAGCGGCAGTGCATCCAGCCGCCAGCCCTGGCGCATCTCGCCGTCAAGCGCGTCCATCGCGGTCCAGCCGCCGCCATCAAAATCCAGCCACAGCTCACGTACCAGGCGGACTCGATTCGGCGCCACTGCTGCCGCGGCCACGTCGCTGCGGGTCAGCGCCAGCGCATCGCCCGGGTTGAGCAGGAAGGCGGCATAGGACTGCCATTCGGGGGGTACGCCGGCCTGGGCCGGGTCGACCGGTTCGGCGCCGGAGGGCTCGGCCGGCGCCTGCAGCCTGCCAGGCTGGAAACTCCACACCTCGAAGGCCGGCCACTCGCCAACAGCCGCCGCCGGCGCCACCCCGGTCAGCACCTGCACCGCCCGCGCGCGCAGTTCCAGTCGATGCTGGCCCGGGGCAAGCTGCACCCGCAGCTGGCCATCGGCTTCCAGCCGCTGCGGCAAGCTGCCACTCAGCCCGAGTGCAAGGTAGCCCTCCGGCAACACCGGTCCGAGCTGCACTTCGCGCGCCCGCCCGGTCACGGTCAGCTGGATCCGCGTGGTCAGGGTCGCCGGGATGTCGTCGGCCAGCAGCCGGTAAACCTCCAGTTGCAGCGTGTCGGCCTGGCTGGCGGCACGCTCGCGATCGCCCAGCCACAGCTGCGCCCCGCGCCGTTCCGGCTGCGCCACCGCCTCGCCGTCGAGCATCAGTTCCACCCTTGCAACCGGTGTCGGCACGGTCAGTTGCTGCGGTCGCTCATGCCAGCGCAGCACGCCCTCGACTCGCTGCCGTCCGGTCTCCAGCCACAGCTGCGGGGTAGCGCCAGCCAGACGGACTGCCACTGGCTGGCCGTTGACGCGGATCTGATCCGGCCAGGCCTCGGCCGAACCGGGCAGTGCTACCCAGCCGGCCTGGCGGACCAGCCACTCGATCTGGAAACGCCCGCCGTCGCGATCCAGATCCAGCTGCAGCGCGCCCGGAAACTGACAATGCCGTGCCGCTTCCTCGCTGCTGGCTACCTGATCATGGCGCAACGGACAATCGAGATACTCCAGCCCGTGCAGGACCCAGGCGCGCCAGCGCTCCAGCTCAGTCGGCGCACCGCTGGCGTGAACCGCGGACGCCAGCAGCAGGCCGGCCCAGAACTGTGCGCAAAACCGCGCCAGGCTCATCCAGCGGCCACATTGGGATCGCGACATCGAGGGCGTCCTTGTTTGGCGGGTATCGCTCAGACCACTGCGCGCGGCCGGAGTTGCCGCCGAGCATAGCGGTGAACGCGGGTCGATGGCAGTGGCTGTGACCCGCTCAGTGCCGGATGCAAATCAAGCCGAGACTCAGACCGCCAACCGCGGATCCGGGAAGGTTCTCATCGTATGGCGCAGGCACTGCCGTTCATTGCAACCGCCACGGTCGCGTTGCCGTGTATTCCGCCAGTGCAAGCCGCAAGCGGACCTGCACTTCCTCCGGTGCTGCACGGGTCTGCGGCGCATCAAGCAGCCGACGCGCCAGATCGGCCGCCTGTTCAAAATGCCCCAGCTCGGCCAACGACATCGCCGTCAATTCGATATAGCGCGGGTCACGGTGCTCCCTCGCCATCTGCTGTGCCAACGCCAGGGCTCGCGCGCCATCACGAACCTCGTCGGACGGGCTGGCGGCGAGCAGTTCGATCAGGCTGGCGCTCAGCGTAGGTTCCTCAGGCTGGTGTTGCAGGGCCAACTCAAGCGCCTGGCGCGCCGCCTGCCAGTCGCCGCTGGATCGCAATGCCCTGGACAGGGCGAGCTGAAATCGATTATCACCTGGCTGCAAGCGCACCGCCTCCTGCAAACTGTCCACGGCATCCCGGGTCTGCCCGCTGGCCCATTGCAGCTGGCCCAGGTTATACCAGGCCAGGGGCTGCTGCCGATTGGCGTCGATGGCCGCCTGATACGCCGCCGATGCCGCCGCGGAATCACCGCGCACGGTGGCCAGATGGGCCATCAGTAACTGCAGCTCGGCCCGGACTTCGCCGTCCTGGGCTATCGCCAGCGCGCGATCCAGGACCATCGCCGCCGCGGCTTCGTGGCCGCCCTCAAGCTCGAGCATGACCACGCTCTGCACCGCTTCACGCTGCGTGGGATCGTCGTCCAGAACCCGTTTCAGCTCGGCTCGGGTAGCGAGCTCGTCCCCGCGCTGGTGGAGAATCGCGGCACGCCGCAGCCGCGCCTGTTGATGGCCGGGATCGATCGCCAGCACCTTCAGGTATGCCTCGTCTGCGGCGTCAATCTCCCCGCCGCGCAGCCGTGCGGTAGCCAGATTGAACCAGGCTTCGGGGAAGTTCGGATCCAGTGCCACTGCCTGTTCAAACGCACTCAGCGCTTCCGACGCACGCCCCAGATCGACCAGCAGCAGGCCTAGTGCATGCGGCGCCAAGGCATAGTCCGGATCGGCAGCCATCGCCTGCCGGTAGAGCACTTCGGCATGCTCGAGATCGCCAGCCGCTTTCGCGCGATGACCTCGGCTGAGCAGGGAGCGCGCGCCCTTGACCAGCTCTGACAGCGCGTCCAGCAATGGGTCGATCTGGTCCAGCGGCTGGTTGCCGGCCAGTGCCAGTTGCTCGCGCCGCGTCACCGTTCTCGCGTAGCGCCTGGGCCAGTGGATGGCGCAGGATCGAGGCGCTGGGCTGCTGTTCGAGCACAAATCGCAGATGCGCGATCGCCAGCGCATAATCCCCCGCCGCCAGCGCGACCCGACCCAATCCCGCGCGCGCTGCAACGGCTGTGCGTTCGCGCTGCATTGCCTGCTGGAAGTAGCCTTCTGCCCTTTCAAGCTGGTGGGTGGCCAACGCAATATCGCCCAGCCTGAGCAGGCAATAGCCGTCGCCTGGCGCCAGTTCCAGTGCGGTCTGGAGGTGCTTTTGCGCTTTCTCCAGCTGTCCCTCACGCCGCAGCAGGATCCCCAGCAGGTAGTGCGCCTCTCGCTGTTCAGGGTCGACCACCAGCACGTTGCCCAGTGCGGTTCGCGCCGCGCTGTCAAACTCGTGCGCCATGTAGTACCGACCAAGCTCCAACCAGGCGCCAGCCGCTTCGGCGCGAGTAAGCGAGGGCATCGCGAGGACGCGATCCAGGCGCTGACGCACCGTCCGCAATACCTCGGCATCAGCAGCCTCACGGCGTGTCAACGAGACCTCCGGCAAGGGTTCAAGGGAATCACGCCAGCGCTCGTCGCGGCAGCCCACCGCAGCCAGCAAGAGCGCGCAGCAGAGTACCGCCAACCGCAAACTTCTGATTGGCCAGCCCCGCTTCATTCGGCATCGCCTGTGCCGCGGCGCAGCAGGTGATAGCGATCGACCGCGAGATCCGACCAGCGCTCGACGACGCCATCGGGCCAAAAGACTTCCACCTTGACCGGGTCGTCCTGGTCCGACAGACCAAACAGCAGTCGCGGATCGTGCGCCGAGGCATAGCTGCCATCCCGTCGCACACGCCGCCATTGCGCGTGCCCGGCCAGTTTCACCACGGCGCGTGCTCCGAGCGCATCCAGACCCTGCTCATTGATCAATCGCAGCCCCAGCCAGTGATGCTGCGGCGCCGCCTGGTTCAGCAGTACTCGGGCGGGACCGGCGGCGTTGCTGATCACCAGGTCCGGCGCACCATCATTGTTCAGATCGCCGACCGCCAGACCGCGACTGGTTTCGGCCAGTTGCAGCGCCGGTTCCGCAGCACTGACGTCATCCCACTGGCATCGGCCGCGGTTGCGCATGAGCTGATTTGGCTGTTGCAGCGGAAAGGGCCCCTGGCCTTCGCGATCATCGGGAAAGGTCACCAGACCATTGACTGATGCCAAATCGAGCCAACCGTCGCGGTCGTAGTCGACGAAGACGATACCAAAGCCCGTGTAGGCCCAGCTTGCCATGGCCATGTCGCCGCGCATCCGGGTCTCATCGCGGAAGTTGCCGTCGGCGGTCTGCATGTAGAGCGTGTTGTGCTCATTGGTCAGATGACTGAGCACGATGTCCTCGGTACCGTCACCGTCGCAATCGGCTGCATCCACGCCCATGCCGGCCTCCTCACGACCATCGGCATTGACCGCCACACCGGCGAACAGGGCTTCGTTGCGAAATCGCCACTCGCCTTCGTTGATCCACAACTCATTTGCCGCGCCATCATTGGCGACATAGATGTCGGGTCGCCCGTCGCCGTTCGCATCGAACACGATCACACCCAGCGAGGCCCCGCTGAAGCCGCGTATCCCGGAAGTTGCCGAAACGTTCTCAAAGCGGCCGTCACCCAGATTTCGATACAAGGTGTTGGCTGCCGGATCGTAGGCCTTGGGACCGCAATAGTCGCGCAGACCAGCCGGCGAGTAGCACAGCTTGGTCTCCTCGACGCGGAAATCGAGGTAATTGGCGACATACAGATCGAGCAGCCCGTCACCGTCGAAATCGTGAAAGCTCGCGCTCACACTCCAGCGCCCGTCGCCTACACCGGCGCGCTCGGTGACATCCTCGAAGCTGCCGTCGCCGCGGTTGCGCAACAACTGATTGGCGCCGAGATTGGCCAGATACAGATCGTCATGGCCATCACCATCGAAGTCACCCACCGCAACGCCCATCCCGAATCGCCCGGTCACCGGCTCGCCCTGTGCGTCCAGCCCGATCCCGCTGCTTTGGGTGATGTCGACCAGCCTCAGCTGGGAACCGCCATCGGCAGACTCGCCAGTGAGGTTGCGATAGAGGCGATCGGTCAGAGGGGTGTCGTGGGCGGGCTGCATCAGCGCGTCAGCATAGGTCTTGCCCGGCCCGAGCATGGCTCCCTGAACCAGATAGATGTCGAGCCAGCCGTCACCATCGACATCGATCAGGGCCACGCCGCTGCCGACAATCTCGGGCATGTACAACGCGCCCGACGCACCGTTGAAATGGACAAAGTCCAGGCCGCTGACAGCGCTGACATCGACAAAGGCGGCCGGTCGTGTCGCGTCTGGTGCCGACACACCGGACTGCGGTGGGTTGCAGCCGGCCAGCAGCAGCCCGCACAGGATGCTGGCTGGCAGCCAGCTACCAAGGACCATCGATCGCAGCATCGTGGCGTTCCGGCACGGGCGCCCAAGGCCCGTTGACAAGGGCCGTCAGCATAGCGCAGCGCAAGCCGTAGTCAGCAAGCCAGCCGAACGACCGGAGCAGCAGCTTCGCGCCCACGCACCGACTCGGCTATGCTAACCGGCTGACGGAGGGGTGGCCGAGCGGTTTAAGGCACCGGTCTTGAAAACCGGCGTGGTAGCGATACCACCGTGGGTTCGAATCCCACCCCCTCCGCCATCGTTTTGTCCTAACGCATTGATATTCGAGGCATTTCCAGCTGTCCTGATTTGTCCTCCATAACACTGCCCACAACATAGGCGCCTCGCTTGGGGTGGTCTGGGGTGGTCTGGGGTGGACTGCGCTGGACTGAATGCTTGGTTCGGGACCGAGTTCAGGCCGGTTCTTCCCTGGCCGGAACGGGGCGCGGGCAAGAATCGCTTGATCTCGACTCGGGTTACCGGTTATCTGCCCGCTGTCCACCATCAGACTGCGGAGCCCATGAACCATCAGGCCCTCTCATCCTTCATCTGGTCTGTCGCCGACCTGCTGCGTGGTGACTACAAGCAGTCCGAATACGGGCGGGTGATCCTGCCCTTCACCGTGCTGCGCCGGCTGGATTGCGTGCTGGCGGCGAGCAAGGCCGACGTACTGGCCGAGCTGGAGGCGAAGACGAGGCAGGGGCTGAATCCCGAGCCCTTCCTGCTGCGCAAGGCGCAGGCCAGCTTCTACAACACCTCAAATCTGGATCTGGGCCGCCTGCTGGGCGATCAGGACCACATCCGCCAGAACCTTTACGCCTACGTCCAGGCCTTCTCGCCGTCGGCGCGCGACATCTTCGAGCGCTTCGACTTCCACGCCCAGGTCGAGCGATTGGCCAAGGCCAACCTGCTGTACCTGGTGACCGAGAAGTTCGCCCACATCGACCTGCACCCCGAGACGGTCGACAACGCCAGCATGGGCCTGGTCTTCGAGGAGCTGATCCGCAAGTTCGCCGAGATCTCCAACGAGACCGCCGGCGAGCACTTCACCCCGCGCGAGGTCATCCGGCTGATGGTGAATCTGCTGTTCATCGAGGACGACGACGTGCTGACCCCCGGCAACGCGGTGGTGCGCACGCTGTATGACCCCACCGCCGGGACCGGCGGCATGCTGTCGATCGCCAGCGAGTTCCTGGCCGAGCACAACGCGACGGCCAGGCTGACCCTGTACGGCCAGGAGCTCAACGACGAGTCCTACGCGATCTGCAAGGCCGACATGCTGATCCGCGGCCAGGACGTGGCCAACATCGTCGCCGGCAACACGCTCAGCGACGACGGCCATGGGTCTGCCAGGTTCGACTACATGCTGTCCAACCCGCCCTTTGGCGTGGAGTGGAAGAAGGTCGAGAAGGCGGTGCGCGATGAGCACCAGCGCCTCGGCCACTACGGCCGCTTCGGTCCCGGCCTGCCGCGGGTGTCCGATGGCTCGATGCTGTTCCTGCTGCATCTGATCGCCAAGATGCGCCCGGCGGTGAACGGCGGCAGCCGCTTCGGCATCGTACTCAACGGCTCGCCCTTGTTCACCGGTGGCGCCGGCAGTGGCGAGAGCGAGATCCGCCGCCATGTGCTGGAAAACGATCTGCTGGAAGCCATCATCGGCCTGCCAACGGACATGTTCTACAACACCGGCATCAGTACCTATGTGTGGATCCTGACCAACCGCAAGCCGCCCGACCGCCGCGACCAGGTGCAGTTGATCGATGCCAGCGGCTACTGGCAGAAGATGCGCAAGAGCCTCGGCTCCAAGCGCAAGGAGCTTTCCGAGCAGCACATCGTGACGATCACCCGGCTGTTCGGTGAATTCACCGAGGCCGAACGGGTCACGGTGCTCGATGCCCACGGCCAGCCGCAGGGTGAGCCGATGCTGGTCACCGGCACCGACGATCCGCCCACAGCGCCGCCCGGCGGACGCCTCAAGCGCGTACCGATCTCGCGCATCTTCAACAACGCCGATTTCGGCTACACGACGATCACCGTCGAGCGCCCGCTGCGCGACGCGCAGGGCCAGATCGTGCTGGGGCTCAAGGGCAGGCAGAAAGGCAAGCCGCAGCCGGATTCGTCCCTGCGCGACACCGAGAACGTGCCGCTGGGCGAGGACATCCGGGCCTACTTCGAACGCGAGGTGCTGCCACACGCCCCCGATGCCTGGATCGACGAGAGCAAGAGCAAGGTCGGCTACGAGATTCCCTTCAATCGCCACTTCTACGTGTTCGAGCCGCCGCGCAGCCTGCAGGCCATCGATGAGGAGTTGAAGGTGGTGTCGGCCAACATCCTGCGGATGCTGGCGGAGCTGGCGGAATGAGTTTGCCGAGGTATCCGGAATACAGAGACAGCCGGTTGCCTTGGCTCGGACACGCGCCGGCGCACTGGGTGCTCAAGCGTCTGAGATTCGTCGCAGAGCTGAACCCATCCAAGTCGGAAGTTTCCTGCATCGACCGTGCGACCGAGGTGTCCTTCTTGCCCATGGAAGCGATTGGCGATGACGGCACGATCAGCTTGGATCGAACGCGCCCGATAGCCGAAGTCGAATCGGGATACTCCTACTTCCGAAATGGCGATGTCACGGTTGCGAAGATCACACCCTGCTTCGAGAACGGCAAGGGCGCCTTGATGCGTGGTCTCCTGGGTGGAATCGGGTTCGGAACCACCGAGCTGATAGTTGCCCGACCCAAACCTACTGAGGTCTTCGGCAGATACC
>DAIMJK010000103.1:0-11046 GCA_036722245.1 Lysobacterales bacterium | reverse complement strand
CCGTGTAGCGCTCGTGGACAGAGGCATAGCCCATGTGCACGTAGTTGAGCACCTCGCCACGGGGAATGATCAACGTACCGGAGAACCAACTTGCTGCAACTTCGCTCTTGCCCTCGAACAACGTTGGAAGTACGTCGGTCGCAATCGCGCGGGAGTCCTTGGGGGCATCTGCCGGACGCAACAGCACGTCGACCTTGGTAAGCACCAACTGGTCATCGTCCACACGCCATGTGGCGACGTAACCGCGCCAGTTACTGGTCCATTGCTCAGCCGGCTCAGGCAGATGGATCTTTCCAGCGCGCAACAGCGGCGACAGGGGATTCGTCTCCAGGCTGACTGAGTCACCGTCAATGATCAGGCGGTCTGCCTGCTGAGCTGTTGCGGCTGCGGGGCGTGCACCCAGCCCAAGTGCGAGCAAAATCACCCCGAACAAGATGTACTTCATTGGTTGATGTCCTCCAGGCACTTCGTGGCTTGTTGGCAGCACGATCTTGCCTCCCGAGTGACGACCGTTGTAGTTGGGCCGACTGGCCGAGTTCAAAGCATGCCGTCGACCTTTCGGGCAGGCTTCGCGCCGCGGGCGAGCCATTGCGCGCCGGTGTACTACAAACTATAAGTTCGAGCATGCCGCAACGACCGTGATCACGCCAGCACGTCGTTCACGGCTGCGTTGTTCTCAAAAAGCATCCAAAGCGGTGCAGAGCACCGCACTCCAAGGGCGCTCCGCGCCATGAACGGCAAGGCTCTCTTTTGGACTGCGCCGCTCCGCGCCGCTTTGAATGCGCTTCCGGACCCCGATCAGCCTTCAAGCCATGGGCCGGCACGGGCCTGATCGCGCCGCCGATGGCGTCACATCGACTTTCCGAACACCAGTTCCGCCTTCAAGGAGCGCAAGCCAGTCCAGCGGTTGCAGCCAGTTGGGTCAGGCTGAGCTGGTCAGTGTGCCCAGTGCCCTCGCTCGACTGGGCCCTGGGCCCTGAGCCCTGGACCCTGCTCTTCTGACCCCTCAGCCCTCACCCCTCAGCCCTGAAGCTCTCAGAACATCTGCCGATTCAACCCCTGCGCCTGCATCACCTTGGCGGCAATCTCTTCGATCGAAATGTGGGTAGTGTTCAGGCACGGGATGCCTTCGCGTTCGAACAACTGCTCGACGATGCCGATCTCGTGGCGGCATTGCTCGATTGAGGCGTAGCGACTGTTCGGCCGCCGCTCGCCGCGGATCTGGGCCAGTCGCGCCGGGTCGATGGTCAAGCCGTGGATGCGTTGCTTGTGCGGGCGCAGTCGGGCTGGCAGGGACTCGCCTTCGAGGTCCTCGGGGATCAGCGGATAGTTGGCCGCGCGCACGCCATAGTGGAGGGCCAGATACAGGCAGGTCGGGGTTTTGCCCGAGCGTGACACACCGACCAGGACCAGTTCGGCATCGGAGAAATTGACGTCCACGCCGTCGTCGTGGGCCAGCGTGTAGTTGGTCGCGCTGATGCGCGCCTCGTAAGCGGCGTTGATCGCATGCGCCTTGCCGACCTTGGGGGTACGGCTGGTCCCCAGTTCCTTCTCCAGCGGTCCGATGAAGGGGGCGAAGACGTCCAGCATCAGGGCACCGCTCTCGCCGAGGATCGAGCTCAGCCCCGGATCGATGACGGTGTTGACGACCACCGCCCGCTGGCCGCTGCTGCGCTGGGCCTGGAGGATGGCCTCGACCGCTGCGCGTGCGCGCACTTCGTTGTCCACGAAGGGCAGCCGGCGGGTGCTGAAGGGCACACCGTCAAACTGGGTCAGCACGCTCTGGCCGATGGTCTCGGCGGTGATGCCGGTGCCGTCGGATACGTAAAAGATCGGGCGCTGCGATTCGGTCATGAGCACATGAGCCTTGTCTCAACCTCTGGTGCGCCGCATCATAGCGGTTTTGCCTGTTGCTGCCCGGAGTTCCCATGAGTGTACCGATCCTGTGGCTGGACCAGCTGCGTCTGACCGATCTGGCCGAAGTCGGGGGCAAGAACGCCTCGCTGGGTGAAATGATCGGCAATCTGGCGCAAGCCGGGGTGGATGTACCCGGCGGTTTCGCCACCACCGCCAGCGCCTTTCGCGACTACCTGGCCCAAAGTGGCCTGGCGCAGCGGATCGAGGCGCGGCTGACCGATCTGGACATCGACGATACTCTGGCGCTGGCCGCGGCTGGCAGGGAGATCCGCCGCTGGATGGTCGAAACGCCGTTGACTGCCGAACTCGACAAGGCGATACGCAGCGGCTACGAAGAGCTCGCCAGACGCGTCGGTCATGCCGATCCGGCCGTCGCGGTGCGCTCCTCGGCCACCGCCGAGGACCTGCCGGATGCCTCCTTTGCCGGCCAGCAGGAGACCTTCCTGAACGTCGTCGGGATCGATGCGGTGCTGCACAAGGTGCATGAGGTCTTTGCCTCGCTCTACAACGACCGCGCCATCGCCTACCGTGTCCACCACGGCTTCGACCACGCCCAGGTGGCGCTGTCGGCCGGCGTGCAGCAGATGGTACGCAGCGATCTGGCCAGTTCAGGCGTGCTCTTCACGCTCGATACCGAAAGCGGCTTCCGCGACGTCGTATTCGTCACCGGCAGCTGGGGCCTGGGTGAACTGGTGGTTCAAGGTACGGTCAATCCAGACGAGTTCTATCTGTACAAGCCGGCCTTGCGCAACGGCAAGCGACCGCTGCTGCGGCGATCTGTCGGCGCCAAGCAGCAGCGCATGGTCTATTCCAGTCAGGACGTTGAACGGGTGCGGATCGAGACCACGCCGGCGGAATTGCGCCACAAGTTCTGTCTGGACGAGACTGAACTGGCCGAACTCGGCCGCATCGCCCTGGCAATCGAGGATCACTACCAGCGGCCGATGGACATCGAATGGGCCAAGGACGGTGAGTCTGGCCGGCTGTACGTGGTCCAGGCTCGGCCGGAAACGGTCAAGAGCCGCGATGACGCCACCGTGCTGGAGAAGTTCCGCCTCGATCAGCGTGGCACCGTGCTCAGCGAGGGCCGCGCGATCGGCCAGCGCATCGGCGCCGGCCCGGCGCGCGTGGTGGCTTCGGCGAGCGAGATGGAGCGGGTCAGACCAGGCGACGTGCTGGTGACCGACATGACCGACCCGGACTGGGAGCCGATCATGAAGCGCGCCTCTGCGATCGTCACCAATCGCGGCGGCCGCACCTGCCACGCCGCGATCATCGCGCGCGAGTTGGGCATTCCGGCGATCGTCGGCTGCGGTGACGCGACCCGCAAGATCGTCGACGAACAGCAGGTGACGGTGTCCTGCGCTGAAGGTGACACCGGTTATGTCTATGACGGTGCCCTGCCCTTCGAGCTGATCCAGACCGATCTGGGCAGCATGCCGCCAGCGCCGCTGAAGATCATGCTGAACGTTGCAAACCCCGAGCGCGCCTTCGATTTCGCTCAGCTACCGAATGCCGGCGTGGGTCTGGCGCGGCTGGAGATGATCATCGCCAGTCACATCGGCGTGCACCCGAAGGCCCTGCTCGAATACGACCGCCAGGAGCCGGAGGTCAAGGCCAGGATCGACGAGCGAATCAAGGGCTATGCCGATCCGGTGTCCTACTACGTCGATCGTCTGGCCGAAGGCATCGCCACGCTGACCGCGGCCTTTGCGCCCAATCCGGTCATCGTCCGACTGAGCGACTTCAAGAGCAACGAGTACGCCCACCTGATCGGCGGCGCGCGCTACGAGCCGCACGAAGAGAATCCGATGCTCGGCTTCCGCGGCGCCTCGCGCTATGTCGATCCCAGCTTCAGCGATTGCTTCGAACTGGAATGTCGCGCGGTCAAGCGCGTGCGGGAGGAAATGGGACTGACCAACGCCTGGGTCATGATCCCCTTCGTGCGCACCGTCAGCGAGGCGCAGCGGGTCATCGAAACCCTCGCCCGCTTTGGCCTGGTGCGCGGCGAGAACGGTCTGAAGGTGATCATGATGTGCGAGATTCCGTCCAATGCGCTGCTCGCCGAGCAGTTCCTCGAGCACTTCGACGGCTTCTCGATCGGTTCAAACGACCTGACCCAGCTGACCCTGGGCCTGGACCGCGATTCAGGCCTGATCGCCGAGCTCTTCGATGAGCGCAACGAAGCGGTCAAGATGCTGCTGAGCATGGCGATCAGGGCCAGCCGCGCTGCCGGCAAGTACATCGGCATCTGCGGCCAAGGCCCGTCCGACCACCCGGATCTGGCCGAGTGGCTGATGGATCAGGGCATCGAAAGCATGTCGCTGAACCCCGATACGGTGGTCGACACCTGGCTGATGTTGGCCAGGCATGCAAAGTAGCGCAGGGCTGAAGCGTGAGGGCTGAGGCAAGAGCTTGGCCCTCGCTCTCACAGGCCTCGCGCTAGCTGAATCGTGAGGTGGCGGTCTTGACCGCCTCACCGAAGCTGACCCAGACGCTTTCCATGCCCTTGCGCATGTCTTCCCAGGCGTATTCGCTGGCCTGCCGCAACTCGGCCATTTTCTCCTGCGCCCGTTGCTGGTGAACCTTCAGC
Source organism: Lysobacterales bacterium (assembly GCA_036722245.1). Taxonomy (GTDB): domain Bacteria; phylum Pseudomonadota; class Gammaproteobacteria; order Xanthomonadales; family SZUA-5; genus JAWLAT01. Next base: position 6,536 of record DAIMJK010000103.1, on the reverse strand, counting down.
TTCTCGATCTGCTCGTAATACTCGATCTTGCCGTCCGCCGTCGCCTTCTCGGCCTGGGCCTTGAGCTTTTGCAGCTCGGCATTCCACTCGTCCATCTGCGCCTGCAGCTTCTCGAAATATGCGTCGCGCTTGGTCATTGGTCCTACTCCTGGCTGGGTGAAACCCGGTTCACTCGGGCCGATGTTCTTTAGTACCTGCTCTTGACGCCCTCTCAGCCCCGTGTCCAGCGAGCAATCGTCACGATACGCAAACCAAACAGCTCTAGACTGGATCCATGGCAACGATCCGCGCTCCCGAGACGCATATCGGTTCCACCGCCCATAGCGTGCGCGAGGAGTTCCTCAGCGCGCTCACCCACGGGCTGGGTGCGGTGCTGGCCTTGGGTGCCGGCGCGGTCCTGCTGACGCTGGTGATCCTCGACGGCGGAACTCGCCAGGTGGTCGGTGCGGTCGCCTTCGTCAGCACACTGCTGCTGCTCTATCTGGCGTCGACGCTGTATCACGCGATTCCACACCCGCGTGCCAAGCGTCATCTGAAGGTCCTCGACCACTGCGCAATCTACTTGTTGATTGCCGGCACCTACACGCCCTTTGCGCTGATCGGATTGCGCGACCACGGCGGCATCTGGCTGCTTGTGCTGATCTGGACACTGGCCACCCTCGGCATCTTCTTCAAACTGCGCTACACCGGCCGCTTCAAGCTGGTCTCAACGCTGCTGTACATTGCGATGGGCTGGACCGCGCTGCTGGCGATCAAGCCGATGCTGCAGGCGCTGCCCGCGGCGACTCTGACCTGGCTGTTCATCGGCGGCGCGGTGTACACGGTGGGGACGCTGTTCTACTTGAGTCGTAAATTGCCCTATGCCCACGCGATCTGGCATCTGTTCGTCCTGGGTGGCAGCGTTTGTCATTTTGTTGCGGTGGGGCAGCAGGTGTTGGGGCCGGTTAGCTGAGCGAGTGGCGGTACGGACGGAGGCGGTTTCAGGTTTTCACCGAAATCAGGGCTGAGGGCTGAGGGCTGAGGGGTCAGGAAGAGCAGGCAACATCGAGGTCGCCGGTGTTCTTTGCGCGAATATGCGCACCGATCCGGGGCGACTGGAGTCCTGCAAGCGCACGAGCAAGATCAAAGGGGCTTCGCCCCTGCCCGAGTGCAACTCGGGGTTCCGTTGTCCGAAGCCCAAAGCTCCTCGGTTGGAAGTAGCGCGGTTCCGGCGCGCGTAGCACCACGATTTTCGTACCGGTCCTCTTCGCGCCGGCGGCCGCGTCTCCATGCGGAGCAAAGGCAAGAACGAATGGGTCAGGAAGAGCAAGCATCATCGAGGTCGCCGGTGGTCTTTGCGCGAACAAGCGCACCGATCCGGGGCGACTGGAGTCCTGCAAGCGCACGAGCAAGAGCAAAGGGGCTTCGCCCCTGCCCGAGTGCAACTCGGGGTTCCGTTGTCCGAGAGAGCAGAAGCAGAAGCAGAAGCAAAATCAGAAGCTCCGGTAGACTGCGCCATCCATCCTGCGAGCAGACCAGTCCGAATGAATCCGGGCAATGATCAGGACAGGGCGCTGTTTGAACTGGCGGAAGCCGCGTTGCGCAATGCGCACGCGCCCTACTCCGGATTCCATGTCGGTGCCGCCCTGATCAGCGACAGTGGCGACTTGCACAGCGGCTGCAATGTGGAGTCGGCGGCCTATCCGTTGACGACCTGCGCCGAACGGGCGGCGATCACTGCGGCGGTTCGGGCGGAGGGTCCGCGAGTGCGTATCGTCAGGCTGGTCGTACTGGCGCGTGGACGCGATGGTCAGTTGCTGCCGGCCACACCTTGCGGCGGCTGCCGGCAGTTGCTGTCGGAGTTTGGGTCGGGCCTGGAGCTGGTCTTTACCGATCCCGCCGGCAAGCTGCGCTGCATGGCTATCGGCGAGTTGCTGCCGCTGGCCTTCGGTCTGCCTGACCCGGACTGATCCCTTGAGCCGCAGCACTGGCGAAGTCGACCCGCATGCCCGCTTCGAGCCGGATGCGCAACGGCTGCAGCGGCTACGGGAGTTGCTGCTTTCGACCGCCGCGACCATCACCTACGAACAGGTCGCGCAGGCGCTGAAGCTGCAGCCGCCTTGCACGATTCGTCAGGTCATCGCCGCGCTCGAACGGTTGATGGTCGAGGATGCCCAGGCCGGACGTCCCTTGCTCGCGGCGCGGGTCGTCAGCCGCGCCCGCGACGGCCTGCCTGCAGCGGGCTTTTTCGATCTGGCGCAACGCCTGGGATGTCATGCAGGAGCGCTGCAGGGCGAGTCGGCCCGGTGCTTTCACCAGGCCGAGCTGGCACGACTGGATCGCGCAAGGGTTTCGGATCGGAGCGAGCCGACGGATGACCCGCCGGCAAAGACGCCTCAGTAGCCGGCCGGTTCCACCGACACGCGGACGCGAATCTCCTGGCCCGGGGCCTGGCTGGTGCGGGTGTGGCCGATATAACCGTTGTAGTCGTAGGTCACGTCATAGCCGATCAGCTCGCGCTCGACGCGGACATCGTCGCGCCACTCGCATACCTCCTGGTCACGAACATACTCGCGTCGGGGCTGCGGCGGGTAGTAGCCGCGCGGGTGGTTGCGACGCCCCTGTTCGGCACCGACCGCCGCGCCGATCAGCACACCGGCCGCGGTGGCGGCGCGACGACCGTCACCACTACCGACCTGGTTGCCCAGCACCCCGCCAATGATGCCGCCGAGCACGGCTGCGCCGGGATCGCCGGCGCGGTGATAGCCAGGACGACCGGGCTCGACGTAACGTACCGGCTCGCTCCAGCAGACTTCGCGCGGTTCGTTGATGTGGACATCTCGGTAAACCGGTTCGGCGTCGACAACACGGGCGAAGTCGAACTGCGGGCCGGCACCACGGGCATCCGCCTGGGACACTGGCAGCAGCCCCACCAGCACACCCATGGCAATACTCAAACTGCATGATCTGATCATGACGACTCCCCGTATGGACAGGCCATCAATGGCGACACGCCCAACACTAGGCGCCAGGGCTTGAATCGAATCTGAATCGGGGCGCTGATGTTGGTGACTGTTCAGGGGCGGGCCGCACGTCGTAAGGAAGTCTGGAGGGATTTGCGAACCACAGGGCCCAGGGCTCAGGGCCCAGCAGATCAAGAGCCCGCCTGGACCTTTTCGCCCCGTACTCGCGTCGATCGGCTTTGGGCTGGGCCCCGGGCCCTGAGCCCTGAACGCTGAACTCCTCGAAGCTACAACTTGACTGGCACCATCAGCAACCGATTTGCAGCTTCCTCTTGACCTTCCCCGCTGCACTTGTGAGTCTTGCCGGTGAAGGCCGCATGACAGCGGCACGAAAGGCGCGGACGAACCGCGCCGTCATCACATCGGGGAGGATGTATATGCCGCGCTTTGCCATGGAGACGATTCGCAACCTTGCTCTGGCCGGACATCCAGGCGTCGGCAAGACCAGTCTGTTCGAGGCCCTGCTGCAGGCCGCAGGAGCGATCCAGAGCGCCGGTAGCGTCGAGCGCGGCAACACCGTCTCCGACTTCGATCCGATGGAGAAGGAGTGCGGTCACTCGCTGAACACCGCGATCGCGGCCTTCGACTTCCAGAACACCCATTTCAACCTGCTCGATACGCCAGGCTATCCGGACTTTCGCGGACCGACACTGTCAGCGATGGCCGCAGTCGAAACCGTCGCAGTCGTCATCAACGCCGCCAACGGTATCGAGCACGGCGCAATCCGGCTGATGGACCGCGCCGCCCAGCGATCCAACGAGCGGATGATCATCATCAACCGCATCGATGCCGAGGGCGTCGACCTGGCCGCGCTGGTGCGCGACATCCAGGACACCTTCGGCAAGGTCTGCCTGCCGGTCAACCTGCCCGCCGACAACGGCAGTTCAGTGGTGGATTGCTTCTTTCACGTCGACGGACAAAGCGACATCGGAGCGGTGGCCGACTTCCACCAGCAGATCATCGACCAGGTGGTCGAGGTCAACCCGGACCTGATGGAGCATTACCTGGAGGAGGGCGAGGAAAGCCTGAGTGCCGAAGACCTGCACGATGCCTTCGAACAATGCCTGCGCGAAGGCCATCTGATTCCGATCTGCTTTGCCTCTGCGCGCACCGGCGCCGGTGTCAAGGAACTGCTGGAGGCGGCGATTCGCCTGTTGCCCAACCCGGCCGAGGGCAATCCGCCGCCTTTCCTGAAAGGCGAAGGCGACACCGCCGAGCCGGTGGTCGTCGAGGCCGATCCGGGCGCGCATGTCATCGGCCATGTGTTCAAGATCATCAACGATCCCTATGTAGGCAAGCTGAGCATCTTCCGGCTCTATCAGGGCACGGTGCGACGCGACACCCAGTTGTACATCGGCGACAGTCGCAAGCCCTTCAAGGTCGGTCATCTGTTCAAGCTGTTCGGCAAGGAACATGCCGAGATTGACGAGGGCATCGCCGGCGACATCTGCGCGGTGGCCAAGATCGAGGACATTCATTTTGATGCCGTGCTGCATGACTCGCACGAGGCCGACCACTTCCATCTCAAGCCAATCGACCTGCCGGCGGCGATGTTTGGCCTGGCGATCGAACCGGCCACCCGGGGCCAGGAGCAAAAGCTGGCCAACGCCTTGCACAAGCTGGGCGAGGAAGACCCTTGTCTGCACATCGAGCACCATGCCGAACTGAACGAGACGGTCATGCGCGGCCTCGGCGACCTGCATCTGAGGGTGATGCTGGACAAGTTGCGCGAGCGCTTCGGCGTCGAGGTCCATACCCGGCCGCCGCGAGTGGCCTATCGCGAAACGATCGCGGTACCGGCCGAAGGCCATCACCGGCACAAGAAGCAGACCGGCGGCGCCGGTCAGTTCGGCGAAGTTTTCCTGCGCGTACGGCCACTCGAACGCGGTGAGGGCTTTCGCTTCGTCAACTCGGTCGTCGGTGGTGCGATCCCGCACAACCTGATCCCGGCAGTCGAGAAAGGCGTCTACCAGGTGCTCGAAGCCGGTGCCATTGCCGGCTACCAGTTGCAGGACATCGAGGTCACCGTCTACGACGGCAAGTTCCACGCCGTCGATTCGAAGGAAGTCGCCTTCGTCACCGCCGGCAAGAAGGCGTTTCTGGATGGCATCAGCAAGGCCCGACCGATCCTGCTTGAACCGATCGTGCACCTCGAAGTGCAGGTGCCCGAAGCACACATGGGCGATGTCACCACATCACTGGCCGGCAAGCGCGGCCGCATCAATGGCACCGACTCGATACGCGGAGGCGAGATCGTGATCAAGGCGCAGGTCCCGCAAGCCGAGATCGCTGAGTTCCAGACCGAGCTCAAGGCAATGACGCAGGGCCAGGGCCGCTACAGCCTGGAGCCCAGCCACTACGAAGCGGTCCCGCCGCAGGTACAGAAGCAGCTGATCGAGGCGTGGAAGCCGAAGTTGGAGGAGGATTGATCGGACAGGGCTGAGCGCTGAGGGGTCAGAAGAGCAGTTCCAGTAGCCAGTTCCAGTTCTCTGGATCGCTGCGGTCGCCGGCTCCCTCGCGATGACGAGGGTTGATGACTCGTGTGCACCTACGGCCCTGCCCCCTCGAATCCATCAGCAAACAACTCCGGCACGACCAGGATCGAGCCCTGCATGCCCTGGACGAAGTGGAAGTCGCAGTAGTAGGGAAACTCGCCGACATCGTCGATCCGGACCACGTGCTCGGTGCCGATGGTGGCGCTGCCGATGGGGCTGCTCGGATCGAAGGTGGCCACCCCGGCGACGACGGCGCCGGCGAACAAGGGATGCATGCCGAAATCAGGCAGCGCCTGGAAGCGCACTTCGGTGCCGGCACTGATCCGTGCACAGCGAGGCCGGTAGAGGAAGGGATTGGCCAGGTTGTCGTTGGCAATGACGATACTCGCCTCGCCCCGCCGATCCTGGAAGTCGGTCGGCAGACAGCCGTTGGCCGCGGCCACCGGCGCAGCAGCGATTGCAAGCAGCAGTGCGAACCAGCAGGACTTGAGCATGTCGTTGCGCCGGAGAATGCGGGTCAGAGTGCCGCTGGAGAATAGTCTAGCCCCAGGTCGGGAGTCGGGAACTGATGCAGCGATGCGCAGCCGGGAGTCGGGGTCGGAATCGGGGTCGTGAAGCTCAGCGCTTCAGCAATCAAGGCGAGGGCTGAACCACGCGGCTCTGGATCTGACTGGGCCCTGGGCCCTGAGCCCTGTGCCCTGGCTCTTCCACCACCAACGCCAACTTCCCGATGGTCTGGCCCGACTCGATCCGGCGCTGTGCCTCAGCGGCCTCGCGCAGCGGAAAACACTCGACCGGCAGCGGTCGCAAGCGGCCGTCGGCGAAGCGCTCCAACAACCACAACATGCCTTCGCGCAGGCGCGGAGCCTGGGCCTGCAGGAAGCTCAGATTGGCCGCCAGCACGCTGCGGTTGGACTGGGTCATGTCCAGCGGGTTGAAACGTGGCGTACGCAGCCAGTCCCAGGCCAGTCTGAGCCAGTTCAGCCTGCCATTGTGCGGCAGCATGCTGTGGAAACCATAGATCAGCAGCCGTCCAGTC
>DAIMJK010000102.1:9255-11062 GCA_036722245.1 Lysobacterales bacterium | reverse complement strand
CCGAGTTGTACTCGGGAACGGATCCGGAGGAGCACTGCTTGGGTCGGTATCGGAATCGGTATCGATCCGCCGCCCCGGACATCGCCAGTCCCGCTGCTTGAGCATCCGGGCTAGAATCGCCGCGCTGCCGCCGGGCAGAGCGCCCGATTTGCTGGACCCCGAAGCCAAGGACCCCAATGATCCCAGTCATCACCATCGACGGCCCGAGCGGCTCGGGCAAGGGCACGGTGGCGCTGGAAGTGGCGCGCCAGCTGGGCTGGAACTTCCTCGATAGCGGAGCCCTTTACCGAATCGTCGGTCTGCTCAGCCTGCGTCATCCCGGGGCTGATCCGGGGCAGTTGGCGCATGCGGCGCAGATCGAGTTCCGGCGCGCTGCCGACGGGGCGCCGGAAGCCTGGGTCGATGGCGAGTGTGTGGCGGGACAGATCCGCAGCGAAGCGGTCAGTCAGGCAGCGTCCAAAGTGGCCGAAAATCCTCGGGTTCGGGCTGAACTGGTGCAGCGACAACGTGATTTCCACAAGTTGCCCGGGCTGGTCGCGGACGGGCGCGACATGGGGACCGTGATCTTTCCTGACGCCACCCACAAGTTCTTCCTCACCGCCAGCGCTGAGGAGCGTGCGCGCAGGCGCCATAAGCAGTTGATCGACAAAGGTGAAGAGGCTATCCTTAGCGACCTTTTGCGAGATATCACCGAGCGTGATCGGAGAGATCAGGAACGTAGCGTGGCGCCATTGAGGGCGGCCGATGATGCGATCCTGATCGATTCGACAGCGCTTCCTGTGTCGGGCGTAGTCGCTCGAGTGCTCGAATCCTGTCGAGCCTGACCCTCGGACATCAAGCAAGAGAGCCACGAGCCTGGGCGGCCTGCTGCTGTCCGGGTTTTGTCATTAACCCGCATTCGTCAAGAATGCGTTCATCGGGCGGGACCTGATCGAATGACCGACCAGAATCCCTTTTTGGAACCAACCATGACTGAAAGTTTTGCTGAACTGTTTGAAGAAAGTGAGAAGCTGAGTAATCTCAAGCCGGGCGCAATTGTCACCGGCTATGTTGTCGAGATCCGGGCTGATGCGGTCGTTATCAATGCCGGGCTGAAGTCGGAGGGGATCGTCCCCATCGAACAGTTCCGCGACGAGAATGGCCAGCTTGAGGTCGCGGTCGGCGACGCGGTGGACGTAGCGCTGGACGCTATCGAAGACGGTTTTGGCGAGACCAGGTTGTCGCGCGAGAAGGCCAAGCGCGCGATGGTGTGGGATGAACTGGAAGAGGCTCACAAGAACAATGCCAGCGTGACCGGTCGCATCAGCGGCAAGGTCAAGGGTGGCTTCACGGTCGATATTCGCGACATCCGCGCGTTCCTGCCCGGTTCGCTGGTGGATATCCGGCCGGTGCGTGATCCGGTCTACCTCGAGGGCAAGGACCTCGAGTTCAAGATCATCAAGCTCGATCGCAAGCGCAACAACGTCGTCGTGTCCCGTCGTGCAGTTGTCGAGAGCGAGTTCTCGGTCGAGCGCGAGCAGTTGATGGAGCGGCTGAAGGAAGGCGCGGTGCTCAAGGGTGTGGTCAAGAATCTCACCGACTATGGCGCCTTTGTCGACCTGGGCGGCATCGATGGTCTGTTGCACATCACCGACATGGCGTGGAAGCGTGTACGCCATCCGTCCGAAGTGGTTGAAGTGGGTCAGGAACTGGAAGTGCGCGTGCTGCGCTTCGACCGCGAGCGCAATCGCGTTTCGCTCGGCCTGAAGCAGCTCGGCGACGATCCTTGGGTCAACATCGCCCGCCGCTACCCGTCCACCACCCGTCT
>DAIMJK010000102.1:0-9245 GCA_036722245.1 Lysobacterales bacterium | reverse complement strand
CCGAGTACGGCTGCTTCGTCGAGCTGGAGCCGGGCGTGGAAGGCCTGGTGCACGTGTCCGAGATGGACTGGACCAACAAGAACGTCAATCCGGGCAAGGTCGTGCAGATCGGCGACGACTGTGAAGTCATGGTGCTGGATATCGACGAGGAGCGTCGCCGCATCTCGCTTGGCATGAAGCAGTGCAGCTCCAATCCCTGGGAAGCCTTTGCCGCGATCTTCAAGAAGGGCGACCGCGTTTCCGGCAACATCAAGTCGATCACCGACTTCGGCATCTTCGTCGGCCTGGACGGCGGCATCGATGGCCTCATCCACCTGTCGGATATTTCCTGGCAGGGTACCGGTGAGGAACTGGTGCGCAACTTCAAGAAGGGCGAGGATCTGGAAGCGGTGGTGCTGGCGGTCGATCCGGAGCGTGAACGCATTTCGCTCGGACTCAAGCAGATGGAGCAGGACCCGTTCGGCTCCTTCATGGCCAACAACCCGAAGGGCAGTGTCGTTACCGGTACGGTTCGTGAAGTGGATGCGCGTGGCGCGACCATCGAGCTGGGCGAAGGCATCGAGGGCTACTTGCGTGCTTCGGACATCGCCAAGGAGCGGGTCGAGGACGCCACCGCCCACTTCAAGGTGGGTGATGAGGTCGAGGCCAAGTTCATTGGTCTGGATCGTCGTGGCCGCACGCTGCAGCTGTCCATTCGTGCCAAGGAAGACGAAGAGCTGCAGGAAGCGCTCGACGAATACCACAGCACCGCGACAGGTGGTACTACGCTCGGTTCGTTGCTGCGTGAGCAGCTGGAGCGCTCGAAAGAGTCGTAGGCGCTCTGCTAGGCAAAGGGCGCGGGCCCGCAATCGGGCCCGCGCGTTGTTGGAGCCAGGACGACCCGCTTGAGTCGTTGGCTTTCCACGGACCGGTGAGGGTGGTGGCGGTGACCAAGTCCGAGCTGATTGAAATACTGGCCGACAGGCAGCGCCATCTGGGCCCTGCAGATGTCGAGATGGCCGTGCGTACCCTGCTGGAGCAGATGTCCGAGTCGCTCGCCGACGCCGAGCGCATCGAAGTGAGGGGCTTTGGCAGCTTCTGCCTGCATTACCGCCCACCACGTACCGGGCGCAATCCCAAGACCGGTTCAGCCGTAGAGCTGCCGGGCAAGCATGTGCCGCATTTCAAGCCTGGCAAGGAATTGCGCGAGCGGGTCAATCGCGGATCGTCGGCGCAGGGCAACTGACCGTGCGTTGGGTCAAGCGGCTGGTCTTCTATACGATCCTGCTGGCCGTCGCGTTGTTCGCCGCGATCAACGGTCAGTCAGTCTCACTCGACCTGCTGGTGGTCGAGTGGGAATTGTCACTGGGTATTCTGGTGATCCTGATGCTGGCTGCCGGGATGGCGCTGGGAGTGCTGATCGGATCGCTGATATTTCCCCGAAGGCCGCAACGGACGGCGAAAGAGCCGGTCGATCGCGGCAGTTCCTGAGCTTCGGCGGCGATGGAATGGATCTTGATCGGGTTGCTGCTGCCGGTTGCCGCGGCCTCGGGCTATCTGGCCGGTCGACGCGGCAGTGAGCGCAGTCAGGGTCAGCGGGTCACCCGACTGTCCAGCAGCTACTTCCGTGGCTTGAATTTTCTCCTCAATGAACAGCCCGACAAGGCGATAGAAGTCTTTCTGCAGATCGCCGAGCCCGACAGCGATACGCTGGAAACGCAACTCGCCCTCGGCAATCTGTTCCGGCGGCGGGGGGAAGTCGATCGAGCCATCCGTTTGCACCAGAACCTCTTCACTCGGCCCCTGCTCAGCGCCGAGCAGCGCAGCGTGGCGCTGGCTGAACTGGGCGAGGACTATCTGCGTGCCGGCCTGCTCGATCGGGCCGAGACGCTGTTCAAGGAACTGCTCGCAGTCGAGGGTCAGCAGACCACCGCGTTGCGGCAGCTGATCCAGATCTATCAGCAGGAGCAGGACTGGGACAGCGCGATCGCTGCCGCCGAGCAGCTGCAGGTCGCCGGTGTAAGCACGGTCCATCCGATGATTGCCCAGTTTCTGTGTGAACTGGCCGACCGTGCTCTGGTCAACGGTAACCGTCCGTTGGCGCGGGAGCTGCTTGAGCGCGCCCTGGAGCGGGAGAAAGACTGCCTGCGGGCGCATATGCAGCTGGGTAGTATCGATCTGTCAGAGCAGCGCTGGCTGGCGGCCAGCAGGCATTTCGAGGGCGTCGCCCGATCCGATCCGAACTTTGTGTCCGAGGTGGTCAACCCGCTGCTCATGGCCTTGCGCGCCCTTGGCGATAGCCGACGGGCGCGACGATTGATGCAGGAGTTCATGCAGCGCGAGCAAGGTTGCGCCTCCCTGCTCGGACTGGTCGAACTGGTCGAGGCCGACGAAGGTCGCGCCGAGGCGATTGAAATGCTCGCCGAGCGGCTGCACGAACGTCCTTCGGTGCGTGGTGTGCGGCGCCTGCTGGAGCTGAGCTTTCCGCCCGGCGAGCACGGCAACGAGAGTGTCGATCTGGTTCGCGACATCCTCGACAAGCTGCTCGAACGCGATGCCGGGTATCGCTGTCACCATTGCGGTTTCAGACCCCGGACGCTGCATTGGCAGTGTCCCAGCTGCAAGCGCTGGGGAACGATCAAGCCGGTCCATGGTCTGGTGGGCGATTGAAGGAAAGCCACTGGATGGACCTGCAGCTTCTGATCGCGCTTGCCCTCGTGCTCGGGCTGCTGTCGGCATGTGCCACCGCGATGGCAATCGCCTATGCACGCAGGCGTCGATTGCTCGATGAACCCGGCGGGCGCCGGTTGCATGGTCGGCCGACGGTTCGCGGTGCGGGCTTGGGTCCGATGCTGGTGCTGCTGCTGGCGAGCCTGACGCTGGCACTGACCCAGTCGCAGTACGCAATGAACGTGTTGCCGGCTGCACTGGGTATGCTGCTGGTGATGCTGGCCGGGTACTGGGACGATCACCGCCCACTGTCCGCACCCTGGCGGCTGGCGGCACAGGGCCTGGCCGCGTTGCTGCTGGTGACAGCGGTGATGCCGTTTGACCCGCCCACCCAGACGCTGGCGCTGCTCGGAACGCTGTGGCTGATGAATCTGTACAACTTCATTGATGGCAGTGACCTTTTTGCCGCCAGCCATGGCGTACTGCTGGGAATCGTGATGGCTCTGCTGGCCGCGCTGGCCGGTGATCCTCTGCTGATGCTGCTGGCGATGGCTCTGGCAGCCGTTCTGAGCGGCTTCCTGCCTTTCAACTGGCCGCCGGCGCGGGCTTTCATGGGGGATGTGGCAAGCGCCCCGATCGGCTATTGGGCGGCCCTGCTGCTGTTGCTCGGTTGGCAGCACGGCAGTGTCGATCCGTTATTGCCGCTGGTGTTGCTGTCCGGGTTGATCGCCGATGCGACGCTGACCCTGCTGCAGCGTATGCGTAGCGGACGGCGCTGGTATCAGGCGCATCGCTCGCATCTGTATCAATGGATGCGACGCAGGGGCTACTCTGCGCTGCGCGTGTGCGTGATCTATCTGGTCTGGGCGATCGCTGTGACATCACTCCATCTCCTTTGGCCGTTAGACTTGGGCGGCTCGCCGGTTGCCTTCCTGTTGATCTATGCGCTGGCGATCACGGTGTGGCTGGTCGCTCGCCGACGGCTCATGGATTCCTCCCCCCGGAGCTCTGCTGCATGAAGTTCAGAACACTGATCGGCCTGATCCACCCGCGACTGGCCGTCGTTGCACATGATCTGAGCATGGTCTGGCTGGCCTGGCTGGCGGCCAAGGCGGTGCGCTTGAGTCTGTTCGACGACAGTCACATCACACTGTGGAGTTGGCCGGAATTGCTGGTGGTATTGGGGGTTCAGTGCTGCGTCTTCTGGTGGACCGGGCTGTACCGCGGTCTGTGGCGTTTCGCCAGCCTGCCGGATCTGCTCAACATCATGCGCGCGGCGCTGTTCGGGGCGCTGGCGATCGGGCTGGGCTTGTTTCTGTATGACCGCTTGGCCAACGTGCCGCGCTCGGTACTGCTGGCCTATCCGGTGCTGCTGACCGTGATGCTGGGGACACCGCGGCTGCTGTACCGATTCTGGAAGGATTCGCGGCTTGACCTGGAAGAGCGCGCCCAGCGGCGCCGGGTGCTGGTGCTCGGCGCCGGCCGGGCCGGCGAAATGCTGGTACGCGATCTGCTGCGCGCCGGCCAGTACTTGCCGGTCGGCTTTCTGGATGACAACAAGCGCCTGCGCGGCGCGCGTCTGCATGGCATCAGTGTACTGGGTACCCTCGATCAGCTGCGTACCTTGTCGCGGGAGGTCGCGGCCGAGATGCTGCTGATCGCGATGCCCTCGGCCAGCAGTGCGCAGATGCGGCGGGTGGTGGAACTGTGCGAGGCGGCCGAACTGCCGTTCCGCACCGTGCCCAGACTGCAGGACGTGGTCTCGGGCAAGGCGGCCTTCAATGAGCTCAAGGAAGTGGCGATTGACGATCTGCTCGGGCGCGAGCCGGTGCAACTGGACTGGACCGCGATCCGCCAGGGCCTGAGCGGGCGGCGCGTGCTGGTCACCGGCGGCGGTGGCTCAATCGGCTCGGAGCTGACGCGCCAGGTCGCGCGGCTGGGAGCCAGCGCCCTGTGCGTGTTTGAACAGTGCGAGCACAACCTGTATCAGATCACCCGCGAGTTGCAGGCCGAGTATCCGGAACTGGAGATCGAGGCGGTACTCGGCGATGTCACCGATACGGTCGCCTGCGCCACCGCCTTGAAGCGCTTCCGGCCGCAGCTGGTCTTTCACGCTGCCGCCTACAAGCACGTGCCGATGCTGCAGCGGCAATTGCGTGAGGCTTTTCGCAACAACGTGCTGGGTACGCAAACCCTGGCGCTGGCCTGTGACCGCGCCGGCGTCGAGACCTTCCTCCTGATCTCGACCGACAAGGCAGTCAATCCGGCCAACGTGATGGGTGCGACCAAGCGCGTGGCTGAACTGTTCTGTCAGAATTTCGCCGCGCACTCGAAGACCCGCTTCCTGACCGTGCGCTTCGGCAATGTGCTGGATTCGGCTGGCAGCGTAGTGCCGCTGTTCCGCGAGCAGATCCGCGCCGGCGGTCCGGTCACGGTCACCCATCCCGAAATTGCACGCTACTTCATGACCATCCCCGAGGCCTGCCAGCTGATTCTGCAGGCAGCGGTGCTGGGGCAGGGCGGCGAGATCTACGCACTCGACATGGGCGAGCCGGTGCAGATCCGTTATCTGGCCGAGCAGATGATCCTGCTCGCCAACAAGGTACCGGGGCAGGACATCCAGATCGTCTATACCGGCTTGCGTGACGGCGAGAAACTGTTCGAGGAATTGTTTCACGAGCACGAAGCCTACGTCGAAACCACCCACCGCAAGATCTTCCTCGCGCAGCACCGGCAGCACGATTTCGACCAGCTGCAACGGCTTCTGACCCAGGCCGCGCAGGCGGTCAGGCAATACGACGAGCCGCGCCTGCAGCAGGTGCTGGAAACGCTGGTGCCCGAGTTCGCGCAGTCGGCGCCGGATGGCGAGGACAATGTGCTGCCGTTTGAGCGCAGGGGCGGTCTGGAGGCGGCTGTCGGCGGGCGGGATTGATCGATCAAGGAGCAGGTCAAGAGCTGATTGACCACAAAGGACACGAAGGAGAGCTTTCAGAATCGTCGACGCGCAGATTTTTCGGCGATCGTCGAATATCCCTTCCAGCCAGCGTAGACCAACGGTAGAGCTTGCTTTGCTCTCCTTTGTGTCCTTTGTGTCCTTTGTGGTGATATGGCTCTTCGCCTTTTGTTTTTGCTAATCGAACCGCCGAGATGTGCGGCTGAACGAAACAATCCAGGAGCAGCACATGCGTTTGCGCAAGGTGGTATTTCCGGTGGCTGGTCTGGGGACGCGCTTTCTGCCGGCCACCAAGGTGGTGCCGAAGGAGTTGCTGCCGATCGTTGATCGGCCGCTGATCCAGTGGGCGGTGGATGAGGCGGTCGCGGCCGGGGCGGAGCAGTTGGTGTTCGTCATCAACCGCAACAAGCGCGCGATCGCTGATCATTTCGATGTGGCCTACGAGCTGGAGGACACGCTCAAGCGGCGTGAGAAGCACGAACTGCTGGCAGTGGCGCGGGCCGTACTGCCAAGTGGGGTGGAAGCGGTCTATGTGGTGCAACCGCAGGCCCTCGGTCTTGGACATGCGGTCCTTTGCGCACGTCAGGTGGTCGGTGATGAACCCTTTGGCGTGATTCTGCCGGATGACTTCATCCATCACCGTGACCGCTGGGCACTGGCCGACATGGCAGCAGCGCAGGCCCGCCTGGGCGGCGCGGTGATCGCGGTCGAGCCGGTCGATCCGGCGCTGACCAGTCGCTACGGAATCATCGATGGCGATCCCGTCGATGATCAGCTCTGGGGTTTGCGCAGCGTGGTCGAGAAACCGGCGCCGGAAGACGCGCCGAGCCACTACGGCGTGGTCGGTCGTTATGTGCTGCCGGCCCGGATCTTCGACCTGTTGGCGCAGACCCGACCGGGTGCTGGTGGCGAGATTCAGCTCACCGACGCGATTGCAGCACTGATCGCCGAGATGCCGGTGCATGGCTATCGCTTCGCCGGCCGGCGCTTCGATTGCGGCAGCAAGCTGGGTTTCGTCGAGGCCACCGTAGCAATGGCGCTGAACGATCCAGACACCGAAGCGGGCCTGCGTCTGAGTCTGCCTGGGCTGATCGCGGCCGAGGATTAGCCCGAACCACCACGACGCGCCCAGGCCACCTCGCGACGAAGCCTCATGGAACATCCGGCCAACATGAATCTGCACGAGATCATCAATCACCTCGGCGAGGACCGCCAGGCGCATCGCGGCGCGGTCGCCCCGCCGATCTATCAGACCAGCAATTTCTGCTTTGCTAACGTCGCCGACATGCGCGGGGCGCTGCGTGATGAGCTGGCTCATCCCTTCTACACGCGCGGCAACAATCCTACCGTGGAGACGCTGCGGCGCAAGCTGGCGGCGCTGGAGGGTGCCGAGGACGCGCTCGCTTTCGCCTCCGGGTCGGCGGCGATTGCGGCCGCGGTGATGAGCTTTGTTGCAGCGGGCGATCACGTCATCTGCGTGCAGAAGCCTTACGGCTGGACGCGGGTACTGCTCGATCAGCTACTGCGTCGCTTCGGTGTGGAAACCAGCTTTATCGACGGCGGAACCATCGTGGCCTTCGAGCAGGCGGCGCGGCCGAACACGCGCATGGTCGTACTTGAAAGCCCGAACTCGATGACCTTCGAGCAACAGGACCTGACCGCCGTGGCGGCGCTGGCCAGACAGCGAGGCTGGATCAGCCTGTGCGACAACAGCTGGGCCAGCCCCTTGCTGCAATCACCGCTGGCCATGGGCATCGACCTGGTCGCGCACTCGGCGACCAAGTATCTCAATGGCCACAGCGATGTGGTGGCCGGCGCGCTGTGCGGATCAGCCAATCACATCCGCACCGTTTTTCGTGGTCCATTCATGACCCTCGGCGGCATCCTGTCGCCGCACGACGCCTGGTTGCTGATCCGTGGCATGCGCACCCTCGAAGTGCGGCTGGAGCGGATCCAGCGCACAAGTGCCGAACTGGTCGCCTTTCTTGCCAGCCATCCGAAGATCCGTCATCTGTACTGGCCAGGGCACGGTG
This sequence comes from Lysobacterales bacterium, assembly GCA_036722245.1. Lineage (GTDB taxonomy): Bacteria > Pseudomonadota > Gammaproteobacteria > Xanthomonadales > SZUA-5 > JAWLAT01. The sequence continues at coordinate 1,610 of DAIMJK010000102.1, read as the reverse complement.
TAGCTGGTCAGCAGGCGCTGACCGCCAGTCAACTGCGCGGCTGCAGCGGCCTGTTGTCGATCCGCCTGGCGGCGGCCGATCTGGCGGCGGTCGAGCGCTTCTGCGATGGCCTGACGCGCTTTCTGCTGGCCTGCTCCTGGGGCAGCTACGAGTCGCTCGCGTTTCCTGTGGCCTGCCTGCTGACTTCGGAGAACGACGCCGCCAGCAGCCAGACGCTGCCCTTTGACTTGGTCCGATTGTCGGTCGGGCTGGAGCCGGCGCAGGCGCTGATCGATGATCTGGGGCAGGCACTGGAGCGCTTGTGACGGCAACGCAAGGAGATACAGGAATGCGCATGACCCTCTGGCACAACCCGCGCTGCTCGAAGTCCCGTCAGACTCTGGCGCTGCTGCGCGAACGTGGCATCGAGCCCGAAGTAATCGAGTATCTGAAGACTCCACCCGACACGCAGACCCTGGCCGAAGTTTTGCGCAAGCTCGGTGTTGGTGCGCGTGACTTGATGCGCCGTGGTGAAGCCGTCTACCGTGCGGCCGACTTGGACACGGTCGATGACGAAGCGCGGCTCATCGCCGCGATGGCGGCCGAACCGATCCTGATCGAGCGCCCGATCCTGATCGCCGGCGACCGCGCGGCGATCGGCCGGCCGCCCGAGGCGGTGCTGGACATCCTTTGATCGAAGTCCAGGTCGCCCCTGCTCACAGCGTCCGTTCGCGCATCAAAAACCGGCGATCTCGAGGCTGCTGGCTCTTTCTGACCCCTCAGCCCTCAGCCCTGCTTCAAGAGAGAGTCATTCCATTTGTCGGCCCATCTACCCCGTTGCCGCCGCTGGTCACTGCAGGCGCCCGCGCAGGCGGTTTAGCTTCGCCGGATGAGCACAGAGTCCGCCGCTACCCACACTCCCGACGATGGGCTTCATCCCGCCGATCCGGAACGTCGGCGGCAGACCCTGTGGGCGCTGCTGATCGTGCTGGCGGTCGGAGCGCTGATGCTGCTGGCCTATCAGTGGGCGGTACTCGGATTCGAGGCGCAACTGGCGCAGCAGCAATTCGATGCGGCCATCCGCAGCGCACGCTGGATCGGTGCGGCGGTGGTCGCCCTGCTATGGGTCAGTTCCGGTGCGTTGGCCTGGCTCAGCTGGCGTTTCGCCAGCGCCGTTCTGCGCGATAACCGCTTTCCGCCCAGCGATGCCCGTCTGATCCGCGCCACCCCGGTCCTGCGTGGCACCCCAGCGGTACAGCGCGCGCGCCTGCTGCAGATCGTCGCGCTGTTGCTGCCACTGATCGCCTTGTTGGCGGGCGCGTTGGTGGTGCAGGTGCTGTGGGTGCTGTAGGGGTCGGTCCGGAGGCGCCAACTCTCTGGCACAGGCAGCCCCCCGTCAACGCCGAACTCTGCTCGGGGTCGGGGTCGGAATCGGCAACGGTGTCGATCCTTGCTCTGCGTATCTGGCTGCGTTCTCGTGAACCGATAGGTACGCCGCCGCTTCGTTGTCAGCATCGCCACTATCGGTCCGGCGTGACTCCCAGACAAGGTTCGCTATGGCTGCCCGATAGACGCCTAACCTAATCGCTCGTGGCCAGAACCTTGATCGTTACCCGCTTCCACTTCCACTT
>DAIMJK010000101.1:0-11109 GCA_036722245.1 Lysobacterales bacterium | reverse complement strand
GTGTGCACCAAAGCGTTAAACACACGTGCGCCATCAAGGTGAAAACCGAGTTGTTTGCTCCGTGTAAATTCGGCAAGTTTTTGAATATTTTCAAGGGCGTAGCATGAACCGCCAGCCTTGTTGCATGTATCTTCAATCGAAACCAGTGAGGTTCGAGCGTAATGGCTGTCAGGAGGGTTGATTTCTGAACTGATTTGTTCTGCGGTGAATCGTCCCCGATCGCCCTCAACCAGCCGAGCACTCACCCCTGAGTTGCGGGCAATTCCTCCGCCTTCGTAGTTGTAGATGCGGAACTCGTCGAAGCCGTAATGCAGCACGCCCACCACGCTGCGCCCCACGCCGCTGCCAACCCTAAGGAACTCCGACCGATGCCAATGACCCTGCATCTCGAACACGGCAGCCGCAGTGCGCGGCTGGCCCTGCTTGGCCTGCCGGCCAGCAAACCGCGACCCAAGCCGATCACCCGTACGTCGGTCGGCGATATCCGTAGCTGGCGTATTGCCAATGGCGTGCGCAAGGGCGCTACTGGCATTGATTTTGCGGCCCTGCGCGATGGCGATCCGGAACTGGATGTGGAACTGGCCGGATTGGAGATCGACAGCGACGACTGCAGTCCGGCCTGGTTTGACCCGAATGCGGACCAGCCGGCGCCGATCGGTGATTTCGCTGATGTCGATATCGTCTTTGATGCCAGCGGTGCCGAAAAGCAACGCCGTCCGCATCTGATCCGGCGGCCGAACCTGAACGAATTGCATCCGGTCAAGCTCGGCAAGCGCCTGCCGGCGATCGAGGCGCTGACCGGCTTTGCTTACAAGCAGGTGTTGCAAGTGGCGCACACCGACGGCCTGAGCTTCGAGTTCCTGCGCGAACTGGCGCGCGATCTGGACCAGCGCAAGGAGGTGGCGGTGCTCGGCGCAGGACCCAAGGGCAATCTGCCGCTGGTGTTGCGCGAGCACGGCAGTGCCTATCGCGCCTTTCTCTATGGCGAAGTCGACGCGGCCGGCCGCTACAAGCTGTTGCTGTTGCTGAGCGACCAGGAACTGAAGTTGCCCGAGCCGAAGGAGACGCCGGCATGATCGACCGATCCAGAATCACGATGCGTGGCGACTACGGCATCGCCACCGGTGGGGCGGTCAGCGACCATGTGCTGATGGCGGTCGCGACCGATTTCGAGAACGCGGCGATGCGCAAGATCAGCGCGCTGGCGCCGGGTGACCTGGCCAGCCGCTTCAGCGGCGACGATCCACTGCTGCTGACGCGCAAGTACGACGGCGAGGGCGCGCTGATCTATTTCGATGCCGAGCACTGTTTCAGCTTCTCCGCACCGGCCGGCCGGGTCCGGATCGGCTATCGGGCGCTTGATCAGCTGGCGGCCAGGCTGCGCGCGGCCGGCGTGCAGAAGGCGCTGCTGCGTGGCGAGATCTACCTGGACGCCACGGCCGGCGCAGACGACCAACGCCGAGCCGGCGTCAGTGAGGTGATCCGGGTCAGCTTTTCCGGCAGCGCGGACGAGATCGCGGCACTGCGGCTGGCCGTGTTCGACATCGTCATGCTCGACGGTCGCGACCTGCGCCCCCAGCAGAGTGACTATGGCAGCACGCTGAAACAATTGCAGGACTGGTTCGGCAGCGATGAATCGGCGCCGGTGCATGCAGTCGCCGTGCGCCAGATCGCCGAGCGCGAGTTGGCCGGCGCCTTCGAGGCAGAGATCGCAGCCGGCGCCGAGGGCGTGGTGCTGCGCCGGCTCAATCGCGCCGAAGCTTTCAAGGTCAAGCCGGTTCGCACCGTCGATGCGGTCCTGATCGGCTATGTCGAGGGCGATTTCGAGGGCCAGTGGGGCGTCGCCTCGTTGCTGACCGCGTTGAGCTATCAATCCCCCGATGGCGTCGATGGCGCCTGGTTGCAGGGTTTTGCGCGGGTCGGATCGGGCCTGACCGACGCCCAGCGCATCGCCCTGCTCGACCAGTTGCGCCCGCAGCAGGTCGAGGCGCCGCTGGCGATGACCGACTCCTCCGGCCGCGAGATTCATTTTCTGAAGCCGCGCCTCGTGCTGGAACTGCATGGCGAGGACCTGGTCCATGCCGATGGGGGCAAGCCACAGCGCAGCCAGCTGTTCAGCTGGAATGAAAGCGCCGGACGCTACGATTTTCTCGGCCTGAATGCCTGCCCGCGGCTGACTTTCGCCCGCTTCGGTCAGCTGCGCGAGGACAAGAACTGGCGCGACGGCGGCGCCCGCATCGAGCAGATCGGGATCAGTGGCGAGCGGCCGAAACTGCAGCCGCGCAGTGAGGAAACCCGGCTACTGCGGCGCGAGGTCTATGCCAAGGGCGAGATGCTGCGCAAGCTGGTGGTGCTGCAGAAGGGCAGCGACAACGCCTATCCCTACCTGATCTACTGGACCGATTACTCGGCTCGTCGCGCCGAACCGCTCAAGGTCAGCGTCGATCTGGCCGCCAGCAGCGAGCGCGCCGAGGCGATCGCGGCAAAACTGCTGGCGGACAACCTGCCGAAGGGTTGGGAACTGCTGGAGGCTTGATGAGTCCAGCTGGACAATCAATATAAGGAAATGAATACATGTCGATCCTGAAATCATCCGCGCTGGCGCTTGTATTGATCGGGCTGGTTGGCTGTGGTGGTAGCGATACTGACACCCCCGCGCCGGATCCCGCCCCGGCCGAACCGGTGACCGAAAGCTCGCCCGGCAATGGCGAGCCCGTGGCGCCGACCAGTGCGCCAGCCGTCGAGCACAGCGCCAGCAGTGAACCGCAGACCTTCCCTCCACAAGTTGAGCCAGCCCATCAAGGCCGGATCGAAGACGCCTGGCAACGGGCACTCGCAGGTGGCGATCCGACCAACGCCTGTGCGGTGCTGAAGAGCCAGTTGATCGTGCGTGGCACGGCTCCAGGTGAGCGCGCGTTGGCCGCCTGCAACATCGACGTACCGGTACGCTACTTCCAGACCCAGCTGGCGCGGGTCCAGAGCGGCGAGGCCAGCTGCGAGCAGGTCTCGATGCTGATGCAGAGTCAATTGCCCGCGCTGACGATGTCACTCCAGCGCGTTCGTGAAATGGTCGAGTCGGATGGTGCGTCCGGGGATGTCAGTGGCGGCACGGCCGTTGACCCGGCCAACGAAGCATCGCGGATCGTCAAGGACCGGTTGTACGACCTGGTGGTCGCTATCTGCCCCGGCGAAGCGGCGCAGATGATGCAGTAAGTAGCCGGCGTGGGCACAGTCGCCGATCCGGTCGCCGGTGCCGACGCTCGCCGATAGGTAGTTTTCCGAATCGTTTGCGAACGGCTCGTGGCGCACGATGGCGCCATGAATACTTCAGCCCAAGCCATTCATTCGCTGGTCGATCTGACCAAAAGCATCGCCACCACCGTCCTGCGCATCGACGCCGCCAGCTGGGACCTGGAGGCGGCCCATCGATGTGCGGGCGATCTGGAACGGCTGCTCGACTACGCGGCGAATCTGGAACTGGACCCGTTGCGATCGCCAGCGCTGGCTCTGTACGCGGACCTGTGCGTGCTGATCGAGTCGGAACTGGCTCCTTCGTCCGAGCAGAGCAGCGTTCTGCACGGGATCGGACAGGACCTGCTCGGCGCGCTGGCGCAGTGCGCGCCGCAGACGGTGGTCAGCAACGGCAAGTGCGTGTACGCCCTTGCCACCGGTCCGGACCAACCGGCGCAGCTGGCCGACGAGTTGCATCAGGAAGGCTTCGATCTGCGCTGGTTCACTGACAGCGATGCGCTGCAGGCGCAAATGCGGGTGCAGATGCCGCAGGCGGTGCTGGTGCAGGTCAGCCTTCTACCGGCCACGGCCGAGTTGATCGACAGATTGGTCGAGAAGCCCCGGAAACTGCGCAGATTCCCTTGATCGCCATTGGTGAAGGCGAAGATTCGCAGCGACTGCAGGCGCTGATCGGCGGCGCTGCATTGTACGTCGACGGTTTCCAGGATCCGACTCTGGCACGCCAACTGCGTGCCTTCATCACTGAGCAGGTCAGCGCGCCGTATCGCGTGCTGCTGGTTGACGACGACCGCAGCATGACCGAGTTCTGCTCGATCATCCTGCGCCGGGCCGGGATGGAGTGCGTTGCCGTTCAGGACGCCGCTCAGGTGTTGCCCGCGGTGCGCAGTTTCCAGCCCGACCTGGTGCTGATGGATCTGTACATGCCTGGCCAGGATGGCATGAGCCTGACCCTGCAATTGCGACAGCAAGCGGACGCGCTGGTGCTGCCGATCGTGTTCCTCTCCGGCGAACAGAGCAGCCAGGCGCGCTTTCGCGCGATCCAGGCCGGCGGTGACGACTTCCTGACCAAGCCGATCCGGCCGCGTCATCTGCTCACCGCGGTGCGCAGCCGGATCAAGCGCGTGCGTGCTCTGAGCCGACAATTACGGAGCGTCTCGGGTGACCGTGGCGCGATACTGCGCCGGGGCCATTTCCTCAACAGTCTCGGTGAACAACTCAGAGGCGAAGATCAGGAAGGTGTTTGTGCCCTGCTTGCAATCGGCGTCGATCAGGCCAGTGCGCTCGACAGTCGGTTGGGCATGGCGGCTGAGTATGAACTGGAGCAGGCCCTGGCCCAGCACCTGCTGGAATGCTGCGAGCCGACCGACCGGATCTGCCTGTGGCAGGAGTTCGGCTTCGGCCTGCTGGTACGGCGTCCGGACAGCAAGGGCATCACGGAACTGGCCGAGGCGATGTGCCTGGCCATCGCCGAACTGCCCTTCAAGGTTCACGGCGAGAACATGGTCCTGAGCGTCAGCGTTGGCATCGCGACCTGCACGCCCGGAATGGGCGACGCGGTAGATCCGTGGATCGCCAGCGCCTTCGCCGCCCTCGCCGCGGCCCAGCGCTGCGGCGGCAATCGGGTCGTGGGCCTGCTCGGGATGGAAGTCGATGAAATGCCACCCGAACGGGCGCTTTGGCTGCGCGAATTGCTCAAGCACGCCGCTCGAGGCGTTGGTCTGCTGGCCGAGTTCCAGCCCGTGCTGGCCTTGCGCGGCCAGGATCAGGGGCTGTACGCGCTGCAACTGCGACTGCGCGACCGCCGCCAGCCGCTGGTCGGCGTCGCCCGTTCCGAGTACCTGAAACTGGCCCGAAGTCTGGGTGTGTTGCCGCAGATCGAGCGCATCGCACTGACGCATGCGCTGGAAGCACTCGACGAGCAGCGCTCGCGCGGTCATCTGGCCAATGTCAGCGTGCCGATCGACCTGAACTGCTTTGACCGCCAGCTCCTCACCTGGCTGGAAGGCGAGATCAAGCGGCGAGGTTACAAGGGGCAATTCCTAAGCATCGAGTTTGATGGCCAGACCCTGATCGAGCGACCACCCCTGATCGGCATCGTCAAGCGCCTGCGGCTGGACGGCGTGCGCATCCATGCGGTCGATCGCAGCGGTGAAATGGCACGGCTCGAAGCCCTGCAGGCGTTGCCGCTGGACGGCGTGCGGATGTCGGCCGGTCACCTGCTGGCGATCACACCGGAGCTGATCGGGCGGCTGATAAATCGCTGGCATACGGCCGGGCGGGTGATCATCGTCGATGGAGTCGACGAGGTGTCGCTGCTGGCCAGCCTTTGGAGTCTGGGCGTCGACTATCTGCAGGGCGACAGCGTCGCCGCAGCCGGGCCGCGGCTGGACTTTGATTTTTCGGAGCTTGGTGGCTGAGGGCCCGGGCGTGCTGGGGTGCCAGGTGAGAGGTGGGCACAAGGCTCGCCATCGATAGGGCTGAAGGGCCGGAAGAGCCGGCAGGTCAGAGACTGGACGCATATGAACGGCTCGGCTGGGCCATTGCTGTTGCTTTGGCTTAAGCTCTTGTTGCGACTCCCGACTCCCGACTCCCGACTCCCGACTCCCGACTTTTCCGATGCCCCGTTACGCCGGCCCGCTGCTGACTCGTGAACTGGCTGACGCGCTGCTGGCAGGCCGGGCGGCGGCTGCGAGCAGCGTGAGCGGGTCTTTCGATCTGGGGCGATCGGATTCCGAGGTGCTGCTGGCTGCCGCTGGCTGGCGGTGGCGAGGCCAGCACTATCCATGGCCCGAGGGCTTGAAGGACCGCAGCATCTACTACTGGGACGGTACGGACTTCGCTGCACTGCAGCGCTACGCGGGATCGCTGATCAAGTTGATCCCGACGACTTGGGGCGCGCCGACTTTCGAGATCGACGGCATCAAGATGCTGCCGACCATGCAGCTCTCACCGTACACCGATGCCCAGCGCAAGGTGGCGCTGGTGCGACCGCGTGGCGCGCAGGTGCTCGATACCTGCGGAGGCCTGGGCTACTTCGCTGCCTGGTGCCTGGCCGAAGGTGCCGCGCGCGTGCTGAGCTTCGAGCAGAACCCCGACGTACTGTGGCTGCGCGAGCACAATCCTTGGTCGCCCGATCCGGCTGCCGCCGAGGCTGCGGGTCGGCTTGAGTTGATCCTGGCCGACGTGACCAGCGCAATTGAAGCGCTGCCCGATCAGGCCTTCGACGCCATCCTGCACGATCCGCCCCGCTTCGGCATCGCCGGTGATCTCTACGCGCAGCGCTTCTACGATCAACTGGCACGGGTGCTGCGCCCGCGCGGCCGACTGTTCCACTACACCGGCACCCCCAACAGCAAGACCAGCGGCCGCGACCTGCCGGGTGAAGTGAGCAAGCGCCTCGGTAAGGCCGGCTTTGCGGTGGAGCGCGTGCTGGATGGGGTGCTGGCCGTGAGGGCGGGTGGGCGTTTGCGGCGGTAGGGATAGGAGTCGGGAGTTGGGAGTTGGGAGTCGGGAGTAACGGCAAAAGCTCCAGTTTGGCGAGACCTACGGCTTTGGCGCTCCTCCTCAGGGCCCAGAGCGCCGGCTGCCTGCGGTCTGGCGTTCATCGGAGGCAGCAACAGCCAGCGAAACAGCCATGGCGAACCGCTCCACGATGCGCACTCCCAACTCCCGACTCGGCTGGTGGGACTCCGCCGCGCAACATCGACCTGGATCCAACTTCACGACCGCGACCACCCTTGGCACCTCCCCCGATTCTCCCTATGCTGCCGGCCCCTGCTGCAGGAGTCGTATCTCAATGCAATTTGCCGCACCGCGCACGCCTGCTCTGGACGAATGCTACTTCTATCACCGGATGGACCTGCCCGGCGTCGGTACCGTCGGCAGCGAGTGGGATCTGCGCGCCGGCATTGATGCTTACCTCGGCAATCTCGATTTCGCCGGGCGAACCGCGGTCGACGTGGGTACTGCCAGCGGCCAGTTGTGCTTCGAGATGGAGCGACGCGGCGCGCAGGTGATTGGCTATGATCTGTCGGACGAGTACGACTGGGACGTCGTGCCCTACGACGGCGATCCCCAGCGCGAGGTGCTGGAGCGTACCCGAGTCCACCTGCGCTTCATCAACAACGCCTGGTGGTTTGCCCGCAATGCGTTGAAGTCGAATGCGAACGTCGTCTACGGGCCGGTCTACGAAATCGACCAGCGCATCGAACCGGTCGAGATCGCGGTCTGCGGCAGCATCCTGCTGCACCTGCGCGATCCGGTGCTGGCGCTGCAGAAGATTGCCGCAGTGTGTACCGACACCCTGGTGATCAGCGAACGCGACGTCGACCGGCCACACTTCATCCCGGAACCGGTGAAGCGGCCCATGGACACCTGGTGGCTGTACCCGGCCGCGTACTACGAGGCGGTCCTGAAGGTCCTTGGCTTCCGCCACTTCGAAGTCAGCCAGCACCAACAGCAGCACGCCGAGAGTGGGCAAAGCCTGGACCTGTATACGTTGGTGGCCAGGCGGTGACCGCGGGCAGTAGTGGGCCATGCGGGTGAGGGCACAGGGCCCAGCGCCCAGGGCCCAGCAAAGCGCGCAGCCCGGAAGCCCGTGTTGTACTCGGGCCGGTCGCACGTCGGTCTGCCGCCGCCGGGTTCCCACGTGGGCCTTGAACTCGAAGGTCCCTCGAAGGCGCTCCCACTCGGCCCTGGGCCCTGAGCCCCGGGCCCTCTGCCGCGCTCGTCAAAACGCTACGAGATCCCACGGAGCCGCACAGCGTTGAGCGCCGCGGACCCCACCACTCACACTCCGCTGATGCGCCAGTACCTGGCCATCAAGGCCGAGCATCCGGATGTCCTGCTGCTGTTCCGGATGGGCGACTTCTACGAGCTGTTCTACGACGACGCACGGCGGGCCAGCGAATTGCTGGATATCACGTTGACCCAGCGTGGGCAGTCGGCCGGTGCGCCGATACCGATGGCCGGGGTGCCCTATCACGCGCTGGAAGGCTATCTGGCGCGGTTGGTGCGGCGCGGGGTATCGGCTGCGATCTGCGAGCAGATCGGCGATCCGGCGCAGGCCAAGGGCTTGGTCGAGCGGCGTGTGGTGCGGGTCGTCACGCCGGGCACGATCACCGACGAAGGTCTGCTCGACGAGCGCCGCGAGCAGTTGTTGCTGGCTATCGCCTGCGGCCGCGACAGCATCGGCCTTGCCTGGGTCGATCTGGCCGGCGGCCGCTTCGTGCTGACCGAGATTGCGCCGACCCAGCTGGGCAACGAACTGGAGCGCCTGGCGCCAGCCGAGTTGCTGCTGTCGGAAGATTTCAACCTGACGCTGCCGACTGATCTCAATGGCGTGCGACATCTGCCGCCATGGCATTTTGAAGTCGAGGCGGCCAGTCGGCGGCTGTGCGAGCACTTCGGGACGCGCGATCTGTCCGGCTTCGAGGGGTTGGAGCGGCCGGCAGTGCTCGCCGCGGCCGGTGCGCTGCTCGGCTATCTGCGTGACACTCAGCGCGGCCAGTTGCCGCACCTGGCCTCGGCCCGCTTCGAGCGCAGCGACGACGCACTGCATCTGGATGCGGCGACCCGACGTCATCTGGAGATCGAAGAGCATCCTTCGGGCAAGGTCGAGCGCAGCCTGCTCGGGCTGCTCGATCGCTGCATCACCCCGGCCGGCGGGCGCTTGTTGCGACGCTGGTTGAAGCGGCCCTTGCGCGAGCATGCGGCGCTGCGCACAAGGCTGGACCTGATCGAGGCACTGCTCGCCGAGGGCGCCTTCGAAGCGCTGCGCGAAGGTCTGCGCGGGGTCGCCGACATCGAGCGCATCGGCTCGCGGATTGGCCTGGGCAGCGCGAGGCCGCGCGATCTGGTCGGCTTGCGACGCACGCTGGCTGCATTGCCTGAGCTCTTGAAAGGACTGCAAGGGATCGATCTGGAGGTCGCTCGTCAGCTGACCGCAGCGCTGACCGGTCACGAGCACTGGGCGGAGGAACTGGAGCGTGCGGTGGTCGCCGAGCCGCCGCTGCTGATGCGCGAAGGGGGTGTCATCGCCGAAGGCTTTGATGCCGAACTGGACGAGTTGCGCAGGCTGTCGCAGGGTGCCGACGAGTATCTGATCGATCTGGAGAGCCGCGAGCGGGAGGCGACCGGTATCAGCGGACTGAAGATCGCCTACAACCGCGTCCACGGCTACTACCTGGAGGTGCCGCGCAGCCAGAGCGACAAGGCGCCGCCGCGCTGGAGCCGGCGGCAGACGGTCAAGCACGCCGAGCGCTACATCTCCGAGGAGCTCAAGACCTACGAGGACAAGGTACTGGGCGCGCGCGAACGGGCCTTGATGCGCGAAAAAGCGCTCTACGAGGACCTGCTCACGCGGCTGGCCGAGGCGCTCGCCGAGTGGATGGCATTGGGCGCGGCGCTGGCTGAATGGGATCTGCTGGCGGCGCTGGCCGAGCGTGCCGAGCGCTTGAACTGGGTCCGCCCGGTGCTGGATGCGACGCCTGGTATAGAGATCCAGTCCGGCCGCCATCCGGTGGTCGAGGCACTGCGCGACGAGCCCTTCGAGCCGAACGACCTGCAACTCGATCCCGAGCGCCGCCTGCTCGTGATCACCGGCCCGAACATGGGCGGCAAGTCGACCTATATGCGCCAGGCCGCGCTGATCGTGTTGCTGGCCCACCTGGGCAGCTATGTGCCAGCAAGCTCGGCGCGGATCGGGCCGATCGACCGGATCTTCTCGCGCATCGGCGCTGGCGACGACCTCATTGCGGGCCAGTCCACCTTCATGGTTGAAATGGTCGAGGCCGCGCGCATCCTGCACCAGGCGACCGATCGCTCACTGGTGCTGATGGACGAGATTGGCCGCGGCACCAGCACCTTCGATGGGCTCGCGATCGCTCGCGCCTGCGCGATGGCACTGGCGACGCAGAACCGCTGCATGACCTTGTTCGCGACCCACTATTTCGAGCTCACCGCGCTCGCCGACGAGGTCGAGGGCATCGCCAATGTGCATCTGGACGCGGTCGAGCATCAGGACCGGCTGGTCTTCCTGCACGCCCTGAAAGCCGGCCCGGCCAGCCGCAGCTTCGGCCTGCAGGTTGCCCGTCTGGCCGGTCTTCCGGAGCCGGTACTGAGCCTGGCCCGACGCTACTTGAGCGAACTGCAAGGCGAGCCCGGTCCGGTCCACAGCGCGCCATCCAAACGACCGCCAGCCAAGGACAGCCCGCAGCTGAGCCTGTTCCCGACCGAGGCGCCGGCGCTGACCCAACTGCGCCGCATCGATCCTGACAGTCTGAGCCCGCGGCAGGCGCTGGAGTTGTTGTATGAGCTGCGGAAGGTGCTTTGAGTTTTGGTGAAGCGGACTACTAGGTTTCGGAATCGGCCTTGGGGGATGCCCGGTCTGGACCGGCGCTACGCTCCGACAGCGCCATCGCGCGGTCCACGACCGCCAACAGCAGACCCCAGGGCAGCTGGCTGAACAGTGATTGGGCCGCCTGGTTGCTCGCGCCTGCGGGTCGATCTCGGGGTGCCGGCGGCGTAGCGGTCCGCCGCTCGGCGATCACGCCCAGCGTGACACCGCTGCCGACCCATAGCCAGGGCCAGGCGGCGTGCAGGCGGTCGCGTAGCCTGGCACCGTGGCGGCGGGTCCGGGCGGCATGCGTATCCAGGGCGCTTTCGGCATCGTGAACTCTGCTACGCAGTTCGGTCAGGCTCATGCGGCTGTCTCCGGCATCAGGGCGGCAAGTTTGGCGCGGGTTCTGGACAGGCCGCAGCCGCGCAGGTGTCGGCGTGCCTGCAGCAAACAGACGAATGCGGCGAGCAGGATGGCCAGCAGGCACAAGCCCAGCGAGACCGGCCAGCCGAGCCCGG
>DAIMJK010000100.1:6661-11122 GCA_036722245.1 Lysobacterales bacterium | reverse complement strand
GCCGGGATGCCAGCACCGGGCAGACCGTGAACATGCGCACCACCTTCCTGCCGGTGCTGGCGAAGATGAACTACTGGATGTGCGAGTACGCGCGCCAGAAAGGCTTCAAGTGCGCCGACAGCTTTGCCCAGTACATGGGGGCCGACTACGACGCCAACGGCGACGGCCTGATCGACTCCGATGCGCTGCGCTATGTGGCGGGCGAGACCGAAGCAAGCTATGTCAATCGCATCAGCGTCACGTTGCGGCCGACTTTGCGCGACGCCAACTTCAAGTTCGTCAGCAGCAGCACCAGCTACGACTACATCCAGTCCGACGACGTCCATCCGACCTACAGCGGCACCACCATGCGCGCCGGTATCTGGGGTGGCAGCAGCGGCAAGGGCGCGCCGCGCTACACCAGCTTCAGCGGCGGCAAGAGCCCGATCTGGAACCGCTTCGGTCATGAGCGGATGGGTTGGGCGCTGTCGGTCTACAACCCGGCGACACCCTGACGGCCGTTGACAGGCTCGGCAGGTGTCCGCAGCCCAAGGCGCAGCTCCGCATCCTGTCGTCGATGACGATGGGGTGCGGGTCCTGCGCCACGCCGGTCCAGCGCACTGGCGCTACTGGGGTGTACTGGTACTGGCGCTGGCCGGCTTCGCCGTGCTGGTGGCACTGCTGCACGGACCGGCGCGCCGCGTCGAACCAACTGCGCCTGCCGGTATGTCAGCCGTGGTTACGCCTCCGCCAGTGAACGTGCAGCGACCGCCTGACTCGGTGCGGCAGCCGCCACCCGCTTCGCCGGTTCCGACCGCTGCCGCCGCGCCTGAACTGCCGCCGCAGTTCCTGCCGCCCACGGCCACGGCGGACGACTGGCCGAGCAGCGATCTGAACGATATCGCGCGCTACATATCGCCCGGCGACCCGGAGCCCACCGCCGCCGAGTTGATCCATGCGCTGCGCGAGACCGGCGAGTACGGCGGCATCGCGGCCTTCAACCCGCCTGGCACCAGTCCGCCGCTGGTAGGTATTGCGGTACCGGAAGACTATGAGTTGCCGCCGGGCTATGTGCGCCACTATCAGGCCACTGACGACGGTCAACCGATCGAGGCGATCCTGATGTACGCCCCCGACCATCGTTTCTACGACGACCACGGCAACGAGATCGAAATTCCGGAAGACCGCGTGGTGCCGTCCGATCGCCTGCCGGCAGGGTTGCTGCCGCGAGCGGTGGAGATTCCCGCTGCGGACTGACCCGCGGCCTCGATCGCCTGCCTGCGTGGTAGCGGCCGGAGGAACAGCGTCTTGATCTCAGGCATCTCGCCCTGGCGTTTTTCCCTGCCGCGCAGTTTCGCGGGCATCGCTGTCAGTGCCGGGCTGCTGGCCGTCTACGCACGGATGGATGCGGCCGCGCTGCTCGGCTTCGTGGTGCTGCTGCCCTGGCTGTTGAGCCTCAATGGCCTCGGCGGCCTGCGCGGCGCGCTGGCCTCCGGCTGGCTGATGAGCGTGGCCTTCGTGCTGGCGGTGTTTGGCTGGTTCGCTGGTGCGATCGCCAGTTATGCCGGTATCGCGCCGCCATGGGCCTGGCTGTTGCTCGGGCTGCTGGCACCGCTGCTGCAACCGCAATGGCTGCTGTTCGCCGCCGCCCGCCACCTCGCCGTCCGCTACAGCGGTGGTCTGACGTGGTTGACTGCGCTGGTTGGTGCCTGCACTTGGGTCGGCAGCGAGTGGCTGCTGCCAAAGCTGTTCGCCGACACGCTGGGGCACGGTCTGGCCTCGGCGATCTGGCTGCGTCAGGCGGCCGACCTGGGCGGCGCCGCCGGGCTCACGTTCGTGCTGATTGTCGCCAACGAGGCGTTTGCGCAGGCGCTGTCGCGCTGGCGTGCGGGTTGGCGCGCCTGGCTGAGACCGCTCGCGCTGGCGGCGCTGCTACCCGTCCTGCTCGCCGGCTATGGCAACTGGCGGCTCAACGATCTGGCCATGCAACTCTCCGCTCCAGCGCCCACCCTGCGCGTGGGCATGGTGCAGTCGGGCATCGTCGACTACGAGCGGCTGCGGCTGGAGATGGGGACCTATGGCGTGGTCCGGATGGTGCTCGACAGCCATTTCGAGCTGTCGCTGGCAGCACGGGAGCAACACGGCGTCGATGCGCTGCTGTGGTCGGAAACGGTCTACCCGACGCCCTTCGGGCATCCGCTGAGCGCGGACGGTGCGGCGTTGGACCAGGAAATCCTCGACTTTGTCGACGCCGTCGGCGTGCCGCTGGTCTTCGGCAGTTACGACCTCGACGCGTCAGGCGAATACAACGCCGCGGTGTTTCTGGAGCCTGAAGCGGGGCTGCTGGGCTACTACCGCAAGACCCATCCGTTTCTGTTGACCGAGCATGTGCCCGCCTGGCTGGACGGCCCTGCGCTGCGGCGCTGGTTGCCCTGGACGGGCAGCTGGCAGGCAGGCGAGGGCGTGCGGGTCTTGCCGCTGCGCACCCGCGATGGCCGCAGCCTCGACGTGGTGCCGCTGATTTGCCTGGACTCGGTCGATCCGACGCTGGCCATTGCGGGCGCCCGGCTGGGCGGACAGGCAATCGTTGCCCTGTCCAACGACAGCTGGTTCAGTGCCGATCCGCTCGGCGCGGCGCTGCATCTGCGCGTGGCCACTTTCCGCAGTATCGAAACCCGCATGCCGCAGCTGCGCGTGACGAGTAACGGCCTGACCGCCTTCATCGATCCCAGCGGCGAGGTACTCGCGCGCAGCGCGATGGGTGATCGCGCCGTGCTGGCCGGAGACCTGCCGATCCAGAATCCGCCGCTGACGCTGATGCGTCAGTGGGGCGACTGGGTAGGTCGCGCGGCGCTGCTCGCGCTGGCGCTGCTGGCATTGGCCGGCGGATTGCGCGCCGGGCTGGCGCGTCAGGGCAAGGATGCCGGAGGCGAGTCAGACGCGGTAGCGAGCTCAATGGCCGCGACAGCTCCAATGCCGGTCGCGTTGATGACTCCGCTCACCCGCCTGCTGTTGTTTCTGCTCAGGCTGGTCGCGGTGGCTGGTCTGACATGGCTGGCGGCGGGGATGCTCTGGCGCTACGGTCCGCAGGTCAACGATCTGGCCCAGATCCAGCTGTTCCTTTGGGCCGTGCTGGCGCCACTGCTGGCCGCCTGGTTGCTCGCGCGCGGCTGTCTGGGCAAGGCGTGGATCGAGGGCGATCGGCTGCTGCTGGTTCAGCCACGGCAGCGCTGGGAGATTCCGCTGGCGAGCATCGCAGGACTGCAGCCCTGGCCAGTACCTCTGCCGCAGTATCCGCTGCACGGGCTCGGCGCGGGCCTGCGCTTGCGTAGCGGACGCCGCTTCGAACGCGAGTTGGTGTTGTCTGACGCCGTGGCCTGGACGCAGCGGCTGGTCGCGGCCGGGGTGGCGCTCTCGCCGCTGGACCGGCGCACGCAGACGTTGGCCGCTCATTTCGCTGCCCGCGCGAACTCACGCCGGTCGTGGCTCGATCATGGTCTGCTGCGCTTTGGCTTGTACCCCTTGCTGCTGGCCCTGCCCGCATTCCGCTTACATCAGATCATTGCCTACGGCGGCAGCTTCGGCGAATGGCAAACACATGGTGCGGCGGCATGGTTCAGCGGTCTGCTGATCTGGTGGGCCGCCTGGGCGATCGGTCTGATGCTGTTTGCCGCCTTGTTGCGCATCGGTATCGAAGCCATCGCCCTGATGGTGCTGCGCCTGGTCCCGGCACGTCTCCGCGCCGCGCGTGGCTGGATCGAGGATGCCGGCCGGGTGTTGTACTACCTGGCCGTGCCTGTGTGGCTGGGGCTGCGCTTGCTGAGTGGCTGAGAACTGCAGACCAGCGCGGATCGCATTGTTGATCGAGGTCAAGTTGGCTGGCCGTCCCGGTAGCTAGACTCAAGGTCGACCATTCTCGGTTGCTGCGGGACTGAGCTTCGGCCGCTGGCCGGGACGCTACTGCCGGAACCAGGCGAATCGGTCGGCGATTCAACCTCGCTGGCCTGAATCACAGCGCGCAGCTTGCTTCGAGTACCGCGAGTTTCGCGAGGTCCTCGGCGGTCGGTTCGACCAGATCGGCGCGCACACGGCAGGCGCGATCGTCGATCGCCAGACGTTGGTGCAACTCGGCATCCACCAGCCTGAGCGCATTGACGGCGCCATCGCGATAGCCTCCCTTCGCCAGCAGTCTGTCGAGAAACGCAGGCCAGTCTTCGAAAGCGTCCTCATGGCGGCCCATGGCCATCAGCGTGCGGATCCGGTTGAAGCCGCTGCGCAGCGCCTGGACGTCGTCGGGCTGGCCGGCCTCGTTGTAGATCCGGATACCTTCATCGTATTGCTGCAAGGCTTGCTCGTAGTGCCCGGCCTTGAGATGGGTGGCCGCAAGAGCCACCGCCGCATAGCCGATCATCGTGTGGCCTTCGTTCTGCTTTTCGCGGCGAATATCGAGTACCTGCTCAAAGACGTGCGCTGCTTCCTCGT
>DAIMJK010000100.1:4693-6651 GCA_036722245.1 Lysobacterales bacterium | reverse complement strand
AAGGCTTTGAAGCGTTGGTTGTTGTAGTCGTAGCGCTCCTGCTGGAGCAGGATGTACCCCA
Source organism: Lysobacterales bacterium (assembly GCA_036722245.1). Lineage (GTDB taxonomy): Bacteria > Pseudomonadota > Gammaproteobacteria > Xanthomonadales > SZUA-5 > JAWLAT01. Next base: position 6,590 of record DAIMJK010000100.1, on the reverse strand, counting down.
CATTGTTGAATGACACCAGCGTGCCCAGATGGCGTTCGCCGTAGATCTGCTCATCGATGGCCAGGGCCTCGCGAAACAAGGCTTCGGCCTCGTCCAGTTGCCCGGATTTCATCACCGCATAGGCCTGGTGGCCCACGACCGTCTTGCGTTTTGCCAGTGACGCGCTGCTGTCGGCACCAATGGTGCGGTACATCTCGGTCGACAGTGCCAATGCCTCCTCGTTGGCTCCGCGGGCGCCGAGCAGATAGACGAGCATCGAGGCGCTTTCGATACCTCGATCGCTCAGGATCTCACCACGTGCCAGCAGGCGCGAGCGCAGCTCCAGCAGCATCACCTCGGCTTCGTCGCGGCGGTTGATCGAGATGCGGTTGACTGCCTGGAGATAGTCGACATCATCGCGATAGCTCGCCGGCAGATGCGGGTGCTGATCGAGCCATTCCCGTGCACGTTCGTGCATCGTTTCAGCCTGTTCCAGTTCGCCTTGCTTGTTGATTGCGTAGGCCAGGCCATTGAGTGCATTGAAGCGTGCCACCGGATCGGTGCCGGCCAGTTCCAGCGCGCGCTGCATCAGCTCCAGCCCCTGCTCGGCGGCCTCGCGAGCGATCTGCGCGCGGGCCAGTGCGTAGTACATCGCCGAGCGCTCGGCCGGAGGGAGATCGGTGGCCAGTTCGATCTCGCGCACGCCCGCCGCCAGCAACTCGCTCGCAGGCGGATCGCGCCCGTCGTTGGCGGTGGGTTCGGCATTGGCGAATATCTTGCTCAGAAATCCCGCCACCGCGGCCGAAGTCTGTGCCGCACTGGTGGCAGCATCACGCTGTTGCCGGGCCACCTCAGCCTGCCACAGCGCCACACCCAATCCGGCCGCCAGGCTGATCACTGCGCCGGCCGCCAGTGCGCTCGCCAGCGCATGACGGCGCAGGAAGCGTCCAGTGACATAACGCCAGTTGCCGCGCCGCGCGAGCACCGGGCGGCGCTCGAGATGGCGCTCGATGTCCGCCGCCATCTCCTCTACCGATGCGTAGCGCTGATCAGGTTCCTTGCGCAGCGCCTTGAGCACGATCGCATCCAGATCACCGCGCAGATGCGCCGACAGGGCTTGTGGTTCCAGCACGCGCACCTGGGCCAGACGGCTGGCATCCGGATCGGTGCGTGCGGCGGCCTGCGATGGTCGCTCCGGTTCCTGGGTCAGGATCGCCTGCTCATAGGCCGCCGGAGTCGACGCGGTCGCCCCGTAGGCATGCCGCCCGGTCAGCAGCTCATACAGCAGCAGACCCAGCGCGTAGACGTCCACACCCGTGGTGACCGGCTCACCGCGCACCTGTTCCGGTGCGGCGTACTCGGGCGTGAAGGCGCGCACGGCGGAGATCGCGGCATCGCTGTCGAGCAACTTGGCGATGCCGAAGTCCAGCAACTTCACCTGCCCGGCCGCATCGACCAGAATATTGGACGGCTTCAGATCGCGGTGCACCACCAGGCAGCGATGCGCGAACGCGACGGCCGAACAGACTTCCAGGAAGATGCGCAGGCGCTCATGGATGGACAGCCGGCGTTCGTCGCAGTGCTGTCCCAGATGCGCGCCTTCGACGTACTCCAGCACCAGATACGGCGTGCCGTCGGCGGACGCGCCGCCATCGATCAGTCGTGCGATGCCGGGATGGTTGAGCGCTGCCAGTATCTGCCGCTCGGCGGCGAAGCGGCGTAGCAGATCACCGGTTTCCCAGCCAGGATGGACCAGTTTGATGGCAGCCTGTTGCTGGTAGGCATCATCGGCCCGCTCGGCCAGGTAAACCGCGCCCATGCCGCCGCGACCGATTTCCTTCAGCAGACGCCAAGCGCCAAGCCGCTCGCCAGGGAGAGCGCGTCGAGGCTGGGCAAGCTGGTGCGCCACGCGGGCGGG
>DAIMJK010000100.1:0-4683 GCA_036722245.1 Lysobacterales bacterium | reverse complement strand
GCTCGCCCACCCGACGATCGCGCTCCGCCGCGAGATTGGCATCGTCGAGCGCGTCGATCAGATCCGGGGCGAGATCCACCATGCCCTGCGTGGCGGCATCGGGGCGGCCGTCGGCCAGCAGCATGGCATCGACTTCCGCGCGAATGACGGCATCGTTGCAAGTCTCGTCCAGAAACGCGGCGCGCTGCTCAACCGGTAGTGCTACGGCGGCCTCGAACAGCTCGCGTACGCGTTGCCAGGTGCCTATGTCCATGCTGCACTCCAGGATTGGATAGTTACCGCTACACCGCGGCCGCTGCAGCCTGGGCGCAGGCTGCTCGAGTTGGTGACTATCGAACGCCTTCAGCCGGCTGGGCGCGCGGCTCGTAGTTAACATCGAGAGAACCGCAGGGGCAACGGTCTTGTCCGAATCGACCATCGACAGGTCGGATCAGACCCTGCCTGAGCGCGTCCTTCACGAGGCACCATCCACCCCGTGCTTCAACCAATGAGGTTGTCCATGAGCGTTTCCGTAGACACGTCAGATGCCACGGCACCGCAAGATCTGTCCCGGGATGATTCATTGCAGGACTTCGAATCGCGCGAGCTCGAGTTCGATGAGGTCGGCACGCGAGTGTGGGCTTCCGTTTCTGTTGACCGAGCATGTGCCCGCCTGGCCGGACAGCCCTGCGCTACGGCGCGGGTTGCCCTGGGCGGGTAGTGGGAAGGCGGGTGAGACGTTGGCCGCTCATTTCGCCGCCCGCTTGCGTGTTTTATGGCCCGCGTCTACGCTCGGGCCACCCTCTGCCGACGATGCTGACGCCTGATGAGAAGCTTGTTGGCTCTCGCGGCCCTGGTTCCCTGGTTCACCACGGCACAGGTGGCGCAGCCAGAAGTGGACCTGCTGGCGCTCGAACGGGATGTGGCGGCGGCCCATTCAGCCGTACCCATCGCTGCGGACCGAGGCCTGCTGACCCTCCGATTGGAGTCGCATCTGCGGGCTGCGGCGGCCGCTGGCGATCTGAAGCGGGCGCACAAGTTGAGTGCCCTGATGGCCCAGTCAGGCAATGATCCGGAATGGCGCCATCCCTTCACTGCAGCGGCGGCGACGCGGCGCCTGCAGTTGCCGCAGCCGGATGGGCACTGCGTGGAGGCCCACAGCATCGATGTGGGTGAATCCTTGCAGATCGACCATCTGCAGCGCGCTGATGCGACCGACATCTGGTTCGGCTTCGTTGCCCCCGAAGCCGGTTTGTATGTCGTCAGCAGCATTGGCTCACTTGGCGACTCGCGGCTGGATCTCTGGCAGACCTGCGGGCTGCGTCCGGGAGAGTTGCTCGGCAGCAACGACGACTACTATGGCCTGCACGCGGCGCTCGCCCTGCGCGCAGAACGAGCAGGCCAACGCTTCGCCATCCGTTTCCGCAACGAGGGCCGCCTGCGTAGTGATCGCCTGACGGTCATCTCGGGCGGTTTCGAGATCAGCGGCCAGGTGACCACGGCGCTGCCTCCGCAGACGAGCATCCGGGTCTCGGCACAGTCCGAGGATGGTTCCTGGCAGGGTGATGCAATGGTCAACGCTGCCGATGGGCGCTATAGCCTGGTGATCTCCTCCAACACGCGTGTGGCACTGAGAACGACGATGTTCTCCAACCCGGCCGGTCTGCTGACCCTGGCCCATCCGGACCAGGGTTGCCTGGACGCCGGCGGCTTCCTGCTGAGCGGTTGCGGAGACCCGGCCAGCTGGTCGCAGTTTGATCCCGCTCAGGCTCCGCACGCGGATGTCGATTTCCATTTGCCGTTGGGAGCGAAGCTTGGGGGGCTCATGATCGACCGGCAAACCGGAGCGCCGTTGGAACTGGGATTGGCCTCAATCAGGATTGTTGGAACCGAACATGTACGAACAGCATGGACCGATGACATAGGCCGCTACCTCATCGACGGCTTGCCCGAGTATGACTACACGATCGAGGCCAGCAGTGTCGGCTACGTGCGGCAACTGCACCAGAACATCGCCTGCCCGGGCAATCTCTGCGATCCGACACTGGGCACGGCGGTTTCACCCCAGACCGCCGCCGTCACTGCTGTAAGTTTCCAACTGGATCCCAGCGCCCGACTGCACGTCAACGTAACGGGAGTGCCGCCTAGCGAGCTGGTCACCGCTCGCATGCTCGATGCCGCTGGCAACAGTACAATCAACGCCACCGCACAGGCCGATCAGTCCGGCCTGGCGCGCATTTCGGTCGACCAGGCTCCGGGCGCATTCCGGTTCTATATCCTGGGTCAGCTGATCGTGTCCCAGCTTTATCCTGACCTGACCTGCTCCAGTTTCTTTTGTCCGGGGCAGACCACCGACGGTGCCTTGCTGCAGATGCCCGAGAACGGCGAACTCGAGCTGTCCATGCAAGCCGTCATGAGGCCATGGTTACGCGGACGCATCGTCGATGCCGCTGACGCATCGCCTATCGTCGATGCTACGGTCTCGGTGTTCGGTGAAGCCTTTGGCAATACCGTCACTGACGCAGCCGGAGGCTATGCGCTGCGTCAGCACCCGGGCGACTATCTGCTTCGCGTCACGGCGCCGCGGCACATCGACGAAGCCTACCCGGACGTGCCTTGCCAGGGCGTCCCGATCCATGACTGCCCAGCTGCGCAAACGATTACGCTGGGGCCCGTGGACATCGACGGGCTGGACATGGACCTGGACCTGGGTGGAGTCATTCGAGGCACGATTTCCACTGACCCGCAGATCCCTCCGATGACGCCCTATGGGATCGTGCTGTTCGACGTCACCACTGGCGGGATCATATCGCTGACCAGTCTCGATGGCCGTTACGCGATTCATGATCTCTTGCCGGGCGAATATCGGATCGGAATGACGGGCGGCAGCTTCGGGACCTTCCCGCTCTATCCGATGTTGTATGACGGCGTCTATTGTGATCGCTGGAGTTCCGGCCAGGCCACCTTCACCAACTGCAGCGGCCCGGGCGATATCGTCGAGGTGGCGATCGCTGCTGTGACCGACGACATCGATTTTCTCGGCTACTACTCGGACATGCGCGCGGTACGAGTGGCCCGTGGCGACACTCTTGAGCCCCTGCCGGGAGTGGTCGTGGACATGTGGACCTCTACCGGAGACTACATCGATGCGGCGGTGACCAACGCTGCCGGAGTCGTGCTGGTCGGCGCCTTCGCCGCTCAAACGGGCTCTCCGAGTGACTTCCTGATCTCCACCAGCAATGCGCTGGGGTTGGTCGACGAAGTCTATGACGACATTGCTTGCCCCGATGGTCCCGCATTCTTTGGCTTGTGCAGTCTGGCCGGCGCAACGCCGATCTCGAACTGGAGTCCTGCGCCAGGCAGTCCGCCGCTGCATATCCGGCTGCTTCCCGAGGGCTCGGATGCACTTTGGGCCGACGGCTTCGAAAACTGAAGCCACAGGCGAGGTCAAAGCTCCCATGCGCCAATGCTCGGCGGCGCGCCGAAGCATTCGCCACCCAGATCGGCCAGATCGGGTTCATGGGTCATGCCTGCGCCGGCAGCTGGGCTGCTGGCGGTGATCATGTAGTCCGGGGCGCTGATCTGCGGATTCTCACCGATCACGCTGCCGGTCACGGTGCCCGGCGCATTCGGGTTCGATTGCGCAGGCTGGTCGGAGGCGTAGAACAGGTTGTGCACCCACATGAAACTGGCCGGATCGGTGTTGCCGCCGACGTTGACCGCGCTCGATCCGATGTCGCTGCGGCGAAACAGGAACAGGTTGTTCTGCAACAAGCCGTTTCGTGCGGGCTCGAACACGAAGCTGCCCGAGGTGCTGGTTTCCTGCAGGATGCGCACCAGCCAGCTGCCCGGATTGATCAGGGTGTTGTGGGCCGCCACGCAGTTGACGCAACCGACGAAGTTGAGCGGCGCCTGCGCGCTGCCGACGATGAGGTTGGCGATCGCGCGGATGTCGCGCGCTTCGGCATTCGGAGTCGTCGTCGAAAGGGGTGGCCGGAAGAACTCGAAACTGGTCGAACCGCCCATGTTCAGCGCCCGCCCGCCGCCGTTGACGAAACGGTTGGCGCGGACCTCGATGTCCGCACTGCCGCCCTTGGCCTGCACGCCGCTGGCGCCGATGTCGGTCAGCGTGTTGCCGTACAGCAGCCCGCGATGGGCGCCGACGAAGTCGATCCCGCTGCCGCCGTTGCCGCAATTTTCGAATGCGCTGTCGAAGATCCAGAAGTCGTTCAGCCCGGAGATCTTCAGGCAATCCTGATTGCCGGTGCTGCCGATGTCGCGGATGTCCAGCCGCTCGATGGCCAGGTGATGGGCCGCCAGTGGATTGGCGTACTCGCTGCCGTCGTCGATGTTGATGCCGTTGGAGGTCGCTGCGGACACCTGAAAATCGTGCAGCACCAGATAGGCCGGTCGCTGAAACTGGATCGCGTTGCTGCCGCCGCTGAACAACGGTGGCGCTTCGCCCGGTGCTCCGCCGACCCAGATCGGCTGATTGGCCGTGCCGCGCAGGTTGGCGATGAACAGCCCGCCCGCGTAGGATCCGGCATGGACCACGATGGCCGACCCCGGCACCGCGTCCTGCGCCGCGCGCACCACAGTGGCGTAGGGGTTGCCAGGCGACCCATCACCGCTGCCGTTGTTGCCGCTGGTGGCGACGTGGATGAAGTTCGACGGCGCCAGTTCGCTGGCGAAGTGCAGCGGCGC
>DAIMJK010000099.1:0-11219 GCA_036722245.1 Lysobacterales bacterium | reverse complement strand
GTGCTGGCGGCCTATCTGTACAGCAGTTTCCGCTTTGGCAAGGCTGATCTGACCCTGATTCTGAACGGCGCGCTGGCCGGTCTGGTCGCGATCACCGCCGAACCATTGGCCCCCTCGCCACTGCTGGCATCGGTCATCGGCCTGGGCGCCGGCGTGCTGGTGGTGCTGGCGATTGCCGGGCTGGACAAGATCCGGATCGACGATCCGGTCGGCGCAATCTCGGTCCACGGCGTTTGCGGCATTCTCGGCCTGATGGTCGTGCCGATCAGCAACGGGGACGCCAGTTTCCTGACCCAGGCGATCGGCGCGGCGGTGATCCTCGGCTGGGTCGGCGCGGCCAGTCTGGCGGTGTGGACGCTGCTCAAGTACACGATCGGCCTGCGCCTGAGCCCGGATCAGGAAGCCGAAGGCGCCGATCTGATCGAGTGCGGTCTGTCGGCCTACCCCGAGTTCGTCCCGGACAGTGCCCGCGGCAGTCAGATCGGCAGCGGCGCAATGCGCAGCCAGGCGGCCGCCGAGCCAAGCGGTCAGGTACTGCCCGGCAGGGCCTGATCATCTGTACGTCCCCGACACCATTTCAACTGGTTCGGGATGTGGCAAGACGGTGCGGCCGGACAGTTCCGGCGGTATCGACAACGACCAGGACCTGCTTGCCAGGTCGATGGTCGCCGGTCAGGCGCAGTTCCGGTCGGGGTTCTGCGTCAGACCAGCGAGGCCCCCTCCCGGGCCATCTGCGGGCGGTCCTTCGGGGCCGCCCGTTTTTATGGGCTCGGCGGCCAGAGGGGCGCGATTCAAACTGATGTTTCGAATGGACGAGGGCTCAGGGCCCAGGGCTCAGCAAGGGCCGGGCTCAGGGCGAGTTGAAGCGCGACGTCGCGGCAAAGCATCCACGCTTGCCGCAAGCTGGCTCTCGACTGGGCCCTGAGCCCTGGGCTCTCAACGCCGAAACACCAGTTTGCCCCGCACCCAACCCGGACCTCAACTCTGCAACCAGAAAGTCACCGGCCCGTCATTGACCAGTCGAACCTGCATGTGGGCGGCGTAGCGGCCAGTTGCTACCGGCTGGTGCCGCTCGCGCACGATCGCCACCAGTCGCTCGAAATCACGCTGCCTTGGCCGGATCGGCGGCGCTGGTAAAGCTCGGGCGCATGCCCTTGCGGGTATCGGCGGCCAACGTGAATTGCGACACCAGCAGCAGGCCGCCGCCTACCTCGCTCAGCGCCAGATTCATCTTGCCGGCTGCATCAGCAAACACTCGATAGCCGAGCAAGCGCTCGGCCATTCGTTGCAGCCGCGCCTCGGTGTCGTCGGGCTGGACCGCGACCAGCGCCAGCAGCCCGGGTCCGATCGCGCCTACGATCTGGTCGTCGACTGTCACCGAAGCTTCGCTGACTCGCTGGATCAGCGCGATCATGGGGAACCATTCACCGCCAGTCGGGCATCGATCGCTCGCAACACCCGACCGGCCGGTCCCAGCGCGACGAGTGCGCCGAGCACCACCCCGACGGTGTTGGCGAGAAAGTCCAGCCATTCGGCCTGACGGTAGCCGGTCAGTGATTGCAGCCCTTCCAGCAGCGCCCCCAGCCCGATCAGCCCAAGCGCCTGATTGATGCGCTGGCGCACGCTGCCGGCCCATTGCGCAAAACACAAGGCGAGGCTGGCATAGGCGATCAGATGTCCCCACTTGTCCCCCTGCGGCAGATCGATGCCCGAGTGCGGCAGCGGCAACAGCGACAGTGCGACGACGACCATTAGCAGGCCCCAGCCCAGCGTTTGCCAAAGCCACAGATAGCGCCAGCCCGGTGCGGTCGTTGTCTTCACAGGCGATGCAACTGGCCGGGTGCCTGATACAGATCAGGCAGGCTGTCTGGGTCCAGCCCATGGCAGAAGGCCATCAGCTTGAAGCGTTCGCCCATTTCGGTCGGCAGCATCAGCTGCTTGATTTCACCGGCCAGCTGCAGGCGGCGCCGCTCCGGCAGATGGGCCAGTTCGCCAACCACCTGCTCGATGCCGGTGCTACGCAGAAACGCCGACTGGTGGTCGAAATAGACTGTTTGCCAGCCGAGCGTGCGGCCGGCCTCGGCCAGTGCGCTGAAGTCGACCGCGACGCTGAGGTCATTCAGTCCCGGCCACCAGAAGGGATCGCCGTGGACCCGGTGGCGGTAAAAGCAGCGCAGGCTGCCGTCCGGTTTGCTCGAGTGATAGAGATCGTTGCGCACTTCGCCGTAGTCGGCAAACAGGGCCAGGCCATCGCGCAGACCGGCGCCGACCGCATGCAGCCAGGCGGCCAGATCGGGCTGCCATTCACCGCGCCAGCCGGCCGGCAGGCAGCGCGGCAGCTGCGCCAGGCGCTCGCCCAATGCCTGCTGCGCATCGGCCGGTAGCGGTGCGGCCAGCCATTGCAGCCGATCATCGACCAGTCCGACCTGGAGTTGCTCGATCGCTCCCGTCCCGGCGTCCGCCTTCGCCATCCTGAAGGCGTCGGCAGGTAGCGCATCGACCACCTCGTTGGCCAGCAGGACGCCGTCCCAGCGCTCGACTGGCGGACGCTCCAGCCACGCCATCCGTGGCAGCAACTCCGGCAGTTCCTGCTCCATCCGCTCGATCTGGCGTTCGCGCAGATCGGCGCTGCGCTCGAGCAGCCAGTAACGGTGTGGCAGAGCATCGAGCTCACGCAGGGCCTTGCACAAGTCGACTGCCAGCCGGCCGCTGCCCGGGCCCAGCTCGAGCAGTGTGGGCTGATCGAGACGGCGCAGAACGGGCCCGATCGCCCGCGCCAGACAGCCGGCAAACAGCGGGCCCAGCTCCGGCGCGGTCACGAAATCACCATCCCGACCGAATTTGCGCAGGCCGGCGCTGTAATAGCCCAGCCCGGGTGCGTACAGGCACAACTCCATGTAGCGCGCAAAGGGCATCGGCCCGTACGCGGCGATCTCGGCCCGGATCAGCGCCTCCAGGCGGCCACTGTGTGCGGCCAGTTCGGCATCCGGCGGTGGCAGGCTCGCAGTCGACATCGGCACTCGGGCGCTATGCTTGCGGTTGCACAGGATAGTGGCAGAAATGTGATGAGTTCGACTGAGACGCGCCCGCTGGCGCTGATCACCGGTGGCGCCCGCCGCCTCGGTGCCGCGATTGCCCGCCAGCTGTACGGTGCAGGTTATGACCTGCTGCTGCACAGCCGTCGCTCGCAGGACGAGGCGCTGGCGCTGGCGGCCGAGCTGCAGGCAGATGGGCCTGGTCGGGTCGAGTGCATTGAGGCCGATCTTTGCGATGACGCGGCGCCAGCCGTGCTGGTTGCCGCAGCGCTGCAGCGATTCGGCCGCATCGACGCGCTGGTCAACAACGCCTCGGCCTTCTATCCGACCCCGCTGGGCGAGATCACGCCGGCGCAGGTCGACGAGTTGTTCGCGTCCAATGCCCGTGCTCCGCTGTTTCTGTGCCAGCAAGCGGCACCCGAGCTGCGTCGCGCGCGGGGTGCGGTGCTGAACATGGTCGACATCTACGCCGATCGCCCGTTGCCCGGCTATTTGCCCTATTGCATGGCCAAGGCGGCGCTGGTGGCGCTGACCTACGGCCTGGCGCGCGAGCTGGGTCCGCAGGTGCGGGTCAATGCGATCGCGCCGGGCAATATCCTGTGGAGCGAGAACATGCAGAAGGCCGAGACCTCCGCGCTGGTGCGCGAACGCACCGCGCTGCAGCGGCAAGGCGACCCGGACAGCCTAGCCCGCGCCGCGCGCTTCCTGATCTGCGATGCCGACTATGTGACCGGCCAGGTATTGCGAGTGGATGGCGGGCGGTGGTTGTTTATTTGAGTGCGGGGGGTGGCTGCGTGCAAGGCCAGGGCGCGCGGTGGTGGCCGGCTGCGGAGGTTGGAGGGCCCAGGGCACAGGGCCCAGGGCCCAGAAGGTCAAGACCCGCTTCGGTTCGTCAGGCGAGGAGCTGACCGACCGTGGGTTCAGACTCGCCTCAATACCGGCTCTGAACTGTGCCCTGGGCCCTGAGCCCTCAAATCCACAAGGCGTCATCACGGCATGGCCGGGGTGCAAGCGAAACTGATGTTTCGGAGGGTCTAGCGGTTGAAGGGCCCCGGGCCCAGGGCCCAGCAATGTCAAGAGCTGATCAAGGCCAGCTAAACTGAGCGGGAGCGTCCATACTCGCCTCAAGCGCGCTCTGGACTGGGCCCTGGGCCCTGAGCCCTGGGCCCTGGGCCCTCAGGCCTTGCAGGTGCCTCGAAACATCAGTTTGACTCGCACCCGCATGGCCGCGACTCGCACCCCGTACCCGCCCTCCATGGCACAATCGCGCCGCTGATTCCTGCCTTGGCCCCTTGATGTCGCAACCTGCCCCCAACCGGCTGCTTTCCGCCGCGCCCACCGGCGAGGGCGAAGCGCAGCTGGAGGCCTCGCTGCGGCCGCGCCGGCTGGCCGAGTACACCGGCCAGGCGCAGGTGCGCGAGCAGCTGGAGATCTATATCGAGGCGGCCCGGCGGCGCTCCGGTGCGCTCGATCATGTGCTGATCTTCGGCCCGCCAGGTCTGGGCAAGACCACGCTGTCGCATGTGATCGCCAACGAGCTCGGCGTGAATCTGCGCCAGACCTCCGGCCCGGTGCTTGAGCGGCCGGGCGACCTGGCCGCGCTGCTGACCAATCTGGAGCCGAACGACGTGCTCTTCGTCGACGAGATCCATCGGCTCTCGCCGATCGTCGAGGAAGTGCTCTATCCGGCACTGGAGGACTACCAGATCGACATCATGATCGGCGAGGGCCCGGCGGCGCGCTCGATCAAGCTCGACCTGCCGCCCTTCACACTGATTGGCGCAACCACCCGCGCCGGACTGCTGACCTCGCCACTGCGTGACCGCTTCGGTATCGTCGCCCGGCTTGAGTACTACACGGTCCCCGAACTGACCTTCATCGTCAGTCGCTCGGCGCAGATTCTTGGCGTGCCCTGCGATCCCACGGGCGCCGAAGAGATCGCACGGCGTTCGCGTGGCACCCCGCGCATCGCCAACCGGCTGTTGCGGCGGACACGCGATTACGCCGAGATCAAGGCCGACGGTCTGATCACGCGGGCCGCGGCGGACGCTGCAATGGCGATGCTGCAGGTCGACGAGGCCGGTTTCGACGCCCTCGACCGGCGTTTCCTGGCGAGCCTGATCGAGCATTTCGAGGGTGGACCGGTGGGTCTGGACAACATGGCCGCGGCGCTTAGCGAAGACAGCGGCACGCTGGAAGATGTCATCGAGCCCTTCCTGATCCAGCAGGGTTTCCTGATGCGTACGGCGCGCGGCCGGGTCGCCACCCGGCGGGCCTATCTGCACCTGGGGCTGAAGCCGCCGCAGCGGCAGGCGCCGGTGGCCGATCTGTTCGACAGCGAGGAGCCCGCCGAACCATGAGTCAGCCGCCGTTCTGCTGGCCTGTGCGTGTCTATTGGGAAGATACCGATGCCGGAGGGGTCGTCTACCATGCGGGCTACGTCTGTTTCTTCGAGCGCGCCCGGACCGAATGGTTGCGCGCCAAGGGCATCGTGCAATCCAGGCTGGCAGCTGAACACGGCGTCGTGTTTGTGGTCTACGGCATGCGGCTACGCTTCTTGAAGCCGGCGCGGCTGGACGATCTGCTGCAGGTCAGCGTGGTGCCAGCCAGCGTGCGGCGGGCCAGTCTGGTGATCGACCAGAGCATTCGCGACGGCGACGGGCTTGAGCTCTGTCGCGCTGTCGTGGAGGTTGCCTGCGTCCGCGCCGAAGACTTTCGACCCTGTCCCATTCCCGAAGATCTGCGCAAGGAAATGCACGTTTGAACACCGAACTCGATCTGATCACATTGCTGCTTGAAGCCAGTCTGCCGGTCAAGCTGGTGATGATCCTGCTGCTGGGCGCCTCGATCTGGTCCTGGTGGATCATCTTCCGCAAGCGCACGCTGTTGTCACGCGCCTCAAGCGCCGCCGAAGCCTTCGAGGACCGCTTCTGGTCGGGTGCCGACCTGGCCCAGTTGTATCGCGAGATCAGTCAGGGGCGGTCGCCGGAAGGTCTGGAATGTGTCTTTGAGGCGGGATTTCGTGAGTTCGCCAAGATGCGCCAGAAGCGCAATGTTGATCCGCGCTCGCTGCTCGAATCGGCACAACGTTCGATGCGGGTGGCGATGACACGTGAGATCGACCGGGTCGAGCAGTCGCTCAACACGCTGGCGACGGTCGGCTCGATCTCGCCCTATGTCGGCCTGTTCGGCACCGTGTGGGGCATCATGATCGCCTTCCAGGGCCTGGCCAACGTCAAGGAGGCGACCATCGCGATGGTCGCGCCGGGCATTTCCGAGGCACTCATCGCCACCGCGATGGGGTTGTTCGCGGCGATTCCGGCGGTTGTTTTCTACAATCGCTTCTCCAACCAGGTCGAGCGGCTGGAAACACGCTACGACACCTTTCAGGAAGAGTTCAGCAGCATCCTGCAAAGACAGGTCCATGCTGACGACGGCATCCGCTAGGCGCGCTGGAAGGACTCTGACTACATGACCCGTCATCGCAAACGGCGCAAGCCGGTGTCCGACATCAACGTCGTGCCCTATATCGACGTGATGCTGGTGTTGCTGATCATCTTCATGGTCACCGCGCCGCTGTTGAACCTGGGCGTGGACGTGGAACTGCCGCAGGCCACGACCGAACCGCTGCAGCGCGATGAGGAGCCGGTGGTGGTCAGTGTCGACCGCGACGGCAACTATTTCCTGTCTGTCGGTGGCGAGCACGAGCAGCTGGAAGGCGAGGCGCTGAAGGAAAAGGTTGGCGCCTTCGTGCGCAACAACCCGAAGCTGGCCGTGCTGGTCGGCGGCGATCGCAATGTCGAATACGGCAAGGTCTTCGAGCTGATGGCCCTGCTGCAACAGGCCGGAGCACCGAAGGTGGGTCTGATGGCCGATCCGCCGCCACCTGCCGGAGCCGCCCGCTGATGGAACGCGGTGGCGACAAGGCCTGGTCGTTGTTGCTGGCGATCGGTGTCCATCTGATCGCCGCTGTGCTGATGCTGGCCGGCCTGCAGTTCAACAAGCCGGTAGAACTCGGCGGCGCCGCGCCGCTGCAGGCGGTGCTGGTCGACCTGTCCAACCTGCAGAGCCTGCCCAGGCCCGCGCCAGTCCCGCCGCGGGTGGAACCACCCCGGGCCGAGCCGCCACCGCGCCCGGTCCCGCTGGAACCACCACCGCCGGCGCAGCCGGCACCGCCCGAGCCCAGCCCACAGATCATCGAGGATCAGGCTGCGCAGCTGCGCCAGTCGCAACTGGCCGCCGAGCAGGCCGCCGAGGCCGAGCGCCTTCGGGTCCAGCAGGAGCGCGAGCGAGTCGAGCAGGAGCGCCAGCGCGAACTCGATCAGATCCGCAAGGAGCGTGAGCAGGCCGAGGCCAAACGCAAGGAAGAGGCGCGCAAGCTCGAAGCCGTGCGCCAGCAGCAGGCGCGCGATGCCGCCGACCGGCAAGCCGCCGAAGCCGCGGCGCAGGCAGCAGCACAGGCGGCGGCGTCCAACCGGCAAGCCGATACCCTGTTGCAGCAGTACGCCTCACTGATCCAGCAGGTGGTTACGGAGAACTGGCGCCGGCCGCCGAACACGCCGCCGGGCATCCGCTGTACCCTGAACGTGCGTCAGATTCCGGGCGGTGAGGTGATCGGTGTAACCATCGGCCGACCCTGCAATGCCACCGGGGCCGTGCAACAATCGATTCTCGAAGCGGTCGAACGCGCCAGCCCGCTGCCCTACAGTGGCTTCGAGCGAGTCTTCAGCCGCGATCTGAACTTGAACTTCTACTACAACGGATGAACACCATGCCGAGTTTCCTGATTCGCCTGGGCGTGGCCCTGCTTTGTGTCGGGCTCGCCACGAGTTCACAGGCCCAGCTTTCGATCGACATCCCTGAAGGACGCGAGAGCGCCACGCCGATCACGATCGTACCCTTCGACTGGCAGAGCGCCGGCTTCCCCGATGCCACCGATCTGGCCGAGGTCATCGGCAACGACCTGACCCGCACCGGACAATTTCGCGCCTTGCCGCGGCGTGACATCGTCGATCGCCCCAGCCGGGGTGAGCAGATCAACTTCGCCACTTATCGCCAGTTGAAGCAGGATTACGTCGTCGTTGGCCGGATCCAGGACGCGCCCGACAACAGCTACCGGGTCGAGTTCGAGCTGCACAGCGTGACCCGTCAGGAATCGCTGCTCGCCCTCGCAGTGGCCGGTCGGCCGGGCGACATGCGGGCCACTGCGCACCAGATCGCCGATCTGATCTACGAAAAGATCACCGGCCAGCGGGGCGCCTTCTTCACCCGCATCGCCTATATCACCGCCAAGCGACAGACGACCTCGCCCGAGTTCGCGATCTGGATCGCCGATTCGGACGGTTTCAATCCGCAGCGCATCGTCTGGAACTCCGAACCCTTCCTGTCGCCCAGTTGGTCTCCGGACGGGCGCTATCTGGCCTACGTCAGCTTCGAGCATGGCGGCCAGTCGATCTACCTGCATGAGGTCAGCACCGGTTCGCGGCGCCGGCTGACCACTTTCAAGGGCATCAACGGCGCGCCGGCCTTTTCACCGGACGGCAGCAAGATGGCCCTGACCTTGTCCAAGGACGGCAACCCGGACATCTTTGTCATGGACATCGCCAGCGGCCGGCTGACCAAGCTGACCGACCTGTATTCGATTGACACCGAACCCGTCTGGATGCCGGGTGGGCAGGAGATCCTGTTCACCTCCGATCGTGCTGGCAAGCCACAGATCTATCGTGTGCCGGTCAGCGGCGGAAGCGCCGCGCGGCTGACCTCGGTCGGGGAGTACAACGCTCGCGCCAACATCAGTTTCGACGGCCGCCGTATTGCTATGGTGCAAGGCAACAAAAACGTTTATCGTATAGCGGTTTTGGATCGCGAACGGAGCGAGACAGGCACCACGCGATTGATCACCCCGGGACCGATGGACGAATCGCCGAGCTTTGCCCCGAATGGCAGCATGATCCTGTACGCCGCGCGTGAAGGCGCGCGAGGCGTGTTGTATGCTGCGTCCTCGGATGGACTGGTTCGGCAGAAGCTGACATTTGCCGAAGGTGATGTACGCGAGCCGGCCTGGGGGCCGTTCCGTCCCCGCTGACCCTGGTCGACCAAGACGCCAACCTGAAACCTTCGCTTCATAACAATACGCCCATGAGGATCACCATGAACACCTCCGTTCGCACTTTGCTTCTCGCTCTGAGCTGCGCGGCTTTCGTTGGTTGTGCCACCAATCGTCCGCCTCCGTCCGACCCGACTCCGACCCCCCCGCCGGTGCAGCAGCCGACCCCGCCGCCGACCGCGCCGGCCGAGGACTGGACCGACGTCGCCCTGCTCGACAGCAAGGACTGCCTGCGTGCCCGTACCGCCTATTTCGACTATGACCAGGCCAACGTGCGTGGCGAGGCGCAGGAAATGGTGCGCTGCCATGCCCGCTGGCTGCAGAACAATCCGAACGCCCGCATGACCCTTGAAGGTCACGCCGACGAGCGCGGTTCGCGCGAATACAACCTTGGTTTGGGAGAGCGTCGTGGCAACTCGATCCGCGATCTGCTGCTCGCCAATGGCGCCCGCAGTGGTCAGCTCAATGTCGTCAGCTATGGTGAAGAGAGGCCGACCTGCATGAGCAGCGACGAGTCCTGCTGGAGCAAGAATCGGCGCACCGAGATTGTCTACACCGTCAAGCAGTAATGGTGTTGCGTCTGAACCCATATGGAAAGTTCGCGGCGGTGCTGGTCACCGCCGCGTTTCTCGTGCCGGCTGCGCAAGCGCAGCAGAGCCGATTGAGTCTGGGCGAGCGTGTCGCGCAACTCGAGCAGCAGGTCCAGGGCGGCGGTGACAGCCAGAACACGGTCGAGTTGCTCAACCGCATCAACCAGATGCAGACCGAACTGGCCAATCTGCGCAACTTGATCGAGCAGCAGAGCTTCGAACTGGAAAGCCTCAAGAAGCGCCAGCGTGATCAGTATCTGGATCTGGACTCCCGCCTGCAGCGTGTCGAGGGCAGCGGACCCAGCGCCCCGGTGCGGGCCGATGGCGCGCCACTGGCCGCCGACGACAGCTTCGAGCCGGTCCCGCCAGGTCAGTTGAGCATGGGCGAGTCGCAGCCCACCGAAGTCATACCGATGCAGGACGAGCCGGGCGGTTTTTCCGCGCCCAGTGAGGCCATCTACGCCGATCCCTTCGATCCGGCCGCGGTCGAAGCACAGCGGGTTTCCTATGATCGCGCCTTCGAGGCGCTCAAGCAGGGTCGCTACGATGCCTCGGCGAGGTATTTTTCGGCTTTCCTGAACGATTTTCCCAACGCCGAGCTGGCCCCGAATGCCACCTACTGGCTCGGTGAGTCCTACTATGTGACGCGCAACTACCGAATTGCGCTGGACAGCTTTCAGCAACTGCTCGCTCGCTACCCCGACAGTGGCAAGGCACCAGACGCATTGCTCAAGGTCGGCTATTGCCACTTCGAACTCGGCGACACCCAGCGCGCCGCGCAAACGCTCGAAAGCGTGATCAGCCGCTATCCGGACACCCCGGTGGCCCGTTTGGCCGAAGGGCGTCTACGCGGCATCCGGCTGGAAAGCAATCGCTGATAGCGAGGCGGCGCCCTCGGCCCTCCGCGAAGATGAACAGGAACGCAGCGCCGCCGACGGCGCTGCACGTCTGAATGCAAATGACCACACCTAGCCCAGCCTCCGCCACGCTCGAAGCGCACACCTTGCGGGTCACTGAAGTGTTCCTGTCCCTGCAGGGCGAATCGCGCACGGTCGGCTGGCCTACCGTCTTTGTCCGTCTGACCGGTTGCCCGCTGCGTTGCCAGTACTGCGACAGTGCCTACGCCTTTCACGGCGGCAGCCGACGCAGCATTGTCGAACTCGTCGAGGAAGTCGTCTCCTACCAGGTGCGCCACGTCACGGTGACCGGCGGCGAGCCGCTGGCCCAGAAGCGCTGCCATGATCTGCTCACGCAGTTGTGCGAGCAGGGACTGGAAGTCAGTCTGGAAACCAGCGGCGCGATCGATCTGAGCAACGTAGACAACCGCGTGATCAAGGTCATGGATCTCAAGACGCCCGGCTCCGGCGAGCAATCGAAGAACCGCTGGGACAATCTGCCCCACCTGAGCCCGCGCGACCAGATCAAATTCGTCCTGTGCGATCGCGAGGACTATCTCTGGGCCAGCGAGCAGCTCAGCGAACGCCGGCT
>DAIMJK010000098.1:0-11267 GCA_036722245.1 Lysobacterales bacterium | reverse complement strand
AGGACCGCATACATGAACACGATTGCCATGCCGATGATCACGCCGTAGTGCACCTCGACTTCGAGGAAGCGCGAGAACACCACGCCAACCCCGCGCATCTGCCCGGCGACATAGGTGAAGGACACGAACAGCGCACAGACCACCGCGACCAGCCGCGCCGCGTCGGAGTAGTAGCGATCGCCGACAAAATCCGGCACGGTGAACTTGCCAAACTTGCGCAGGTAAGGCGCCAGCAACAAGGCAAGCAGCACATAGCCGCCGGTCCAGCCCATCAGATAGACCGCGCCATCGCGGCCCATGAAGGAGATCAAGCCGGCCATCGAGATGAACGATGCCGCGCTCATCCAGTCCGCCGCGGTCGCCATGCCATTGGCAACCGGATGGACGCCGCCGCCGGCGACGTAAAAGTCCTTGGTCGAACCGGCACGCGACCAGATCGCGATACCGATATAGAGGCTGAAGGAAAGTCCAACCAGGATCCAGGTCCACATCAAGACGCTCATGTCAGATTCTCCCCTCAGTCTTCTTCGTGCAGATCGAAATCGCGCTCGATCTTGTTCATCCGCCAGACGTAGGCGAAGATCAGAACGACGAAGACATACATCGAACCCTGCTGGGCAAAGAAGAAGCCCAGCTTGAAGCCGAAGAAGCGGACCTGGTCCAGCGCATCGGCAAACAGGATTCCGGCGCCGAAGGACACCGCGAACCAGATCGTCAGCAGCAGCGCCATCAAACGCAGGTTGGCGCGCCAGTAAGCATCGGTATTGGTACGGTCTTTCATGTCTTGCTCCCTAGAACGAGTACTTGAAGGCAACGTGGAGCCGGTTCAGACCACCATCCCGGCCATCGGCAACTTCCCGCTCACCGAGTATCAGCTCGGCGCCGATGTCCACCTTGGGCAGCGGCGAATAGATCAGGTTGGCGTGAAAACTCTGCGCGCTGTCGTTGGCAGCGCCACCCTGCTCGATGATGTTGGTGTCGAAATCGGCGACTGAATAGATCAGGTTGCCGCGCAGCGTGGGTGAGAACACATGGCGGTAGGCAACAAAGCCGCTCCAGCCGTCGATGGCATCCAGATCGCCATTGGCGGTCAGGGTGGCGTCGTTGGAGAAACCCAGACCGATGTAGCGGCCCAGACCGGAACCGGCATTGACCATGTAGCGCAGATCGTTCTTGCCGAGGTTGTACTTGCCGGACACGCTGATGCCGCCGCCGAAGGTGTCCTCGTCGATGCCATCGGCCACCTCGTACTTGAGCTGCCGCAGTACGCCGGCAATCGTGAAATGCCCCCAGTCCCCCTTGTGCAGATAGCGCAGGGTCAGGTCGGGCAGGTTGTTGTCGTCACTGGAGATGCGCGGTCCGCCACCGAAGGCGTTGAGGGTGGTTTCCGGATTCTCCAGCGAGACCGACCACGGCCCCTTGGTGTAGCGGATCTGCGCCTGTCGAACGAAGGTCGTGCCTTCGGTCGGGCCGACGAAGTCGATCGCATCCGGCAGCGCCGCCACGTCCTGAAAGTTGGACCAGGTCTGACCGGCGAGCCAGTCATTCCAGCCAAAGAACATGTGGCGGATCGTGGCGCCGTAGGTGTTGGTGGACTGCTCGTTGCCCAGAGCGCTGCCGAAGAAATCCATTTCCACATAGCTGCGCAGCTTGTCGCCGGAATCAAGCACGGTGTTGGTGCCGAACCAGATGCGCGAAAACTGCGCGTGCATGTCCAGATCGGTGCCTTCATCGGCCCCACCAACCGGGATGGTCTGCGGCAGGTAGAACAAGCGCCCCACCGAGCCATCCGGGATCTCACCACTGTCGGTGTTGGTCCACATTGCGTCGAGCTTGATGAAACCACCGAAACTGAAGGTAGTGTTCGGATTGGCCGCGGTGGTGATCGTGGTGGCCTGGATCGGATTGGCCGGTGGCGGCGGGGGCACGGCCTCGGCGACTTTCTGTACTTCGATCTGCTGTTGATCGAGCATGCTGGCCAGCCGTTGTACGGTGGCCTCCAGCTCGGCTATCCGTGCTTCGAGTTCGGTTTCCTTGGCACTCTGGGCGTGGATGGCCGGACTGGCGCTCCCCAGCGCCAGCGCCAGCCCCACGCTCAGGGCAGTCAATCGTGTTGGTGTCCTCATGCGTTTGCTCCTCCCATTTTCGGTTTCCCCGAACGGTATCGATCGTCAGCTGTTACAGATCGGGGGCAATCGCATGCTGCGCGCCAGATGCAGCCCGGCCCATTCGACAATGGTCGACAACACGGCCTGTTTGCGACCAAAGTCGAACGCGACCGGCAGACGCTGCGGCTAAGCTAGGATTCAAGCGCTGGTTGCAGCGCAGCGAACCAGTCCGGGAGGAACCATGGCCAACGTCTATCCAGTGTCCGATGCCTTCGCCGCCAAGGCCCATATCAATGCGCCCGCCTACGAGCGCCTCTACAACGAGTCGGCGCAGGATCCGCAAGGCTTCTGGGGTCGGATTGCGCAGCGGATCGACTGGATCAGGCCCTTCAGCAAGGTCAAGGACACCAGCTTTGCGATCGAGGACTTCCACATTCGCTGGTTCGAGGACGGCCAGTTGAATGTCTCAGCCAACTGCCTGGATCGGCATCTGGCGACCCGCGCCAACAAGACCGCAATCATTTTCGAAGGCGACAGCCCGAACGAATCGGACCGGGTCAGCTATCGCGAGCTGTACGAACGGGTATGCCAGTGCGCCAATGCGCTCAAGGCGCTGGGCGTGAAGAAGGGCGATCGGGTGACCATCTACCTGCCGATGATCGTCGAGGCGGCGGTGGCGATGCTTGCCTGCACCCGCATCGGCGCGGTCCATTCGATCGTCTTCGGTGGCTTCTCACCCGATGCCCTGGCGGGGCGCATCGTCGACTGCCACTCCGAGGTGATCATCACGGCCGATGAAAGCCTGCGCGGTGGCAAGCATGTGCCGCTGAAGGCCAATGTCGACCAGGCGCTGGAGCACCCGGAGATCGACTTCGTCCGCAGCGTGCTGGTGGTTCGCCGCACCGGCCGGCCGGTCGCCTGGCGCAACGAGCGGGACCTGTGGTGGCATGAGCAGCTGGAGGCGCAGAACAGCGTCTGCACGCCTGAGCCGATGAATGCCGAGGACCCGCTGTTCATCCTCTACACCTCCGGTTCCACCGGCAAGCCAAAGGGTGTGCTGCATACCACCGGCGGCTATCTGGTTTACGCCTCCTATACCCACGAGACCGTCTTCGACGTGCGCGAGAACGACGTCTACTGGTGCACCGCCGACGTCGGCTGGGTGACCGGGCACAGCTACGTGGTCTATGGCCCGCTGTGCAATGGTGCCACCTCGCTGATGTTCGAGGGCGTGCCCAACTATCCGGACGTCAGCCGCTTCTGGCAGGTCGTCGACAAGCACCAGGTGACCTTGTTCTACACCGCGCCTACCGCCATCCGCGCCTTGATGCGCGAAGGCGAGGACCCGGTCAAGCGTTGCTCGCGCGAGAGTCTGCGTCTGCTCGGCTCGGTCGGTGAACCAATCAACCCGGAAGCCTGGGAGTGGTATCACCGGGTCGTCGGTGACGGCCGCTGCCCGATCGTCGACACCTGGTGGCAGACCGAGACCGGCGGGATCCTGATCACGCCGCTGGCCGGTGCCACCGATCTGAAGCCGGGTTCGGCAAGCAAACCCTACTTCGGGGTGCAGCCGGCGATCGTCGACAACGAAGGCAACCGGCTGGAAGGCGCCTGCGAGGGGAATCTGGTCCTGCTCGACAGCTGGCCGGGACAGATGCGCACGGTCTACGGCGACCACCAGCGCTTCATCGAGACCTATTTCACGACCTTCAAGGGCACCTACTTCACCGGCGACGGTGCTCGTCGGGACGACGACGGCTACTACTGGATCACCGGCCGGGTCGACGATGTGATCAACGTTTCCGGTCACCGCATGGGCACCGCCGAGGTGGAAAGCGCGCTGGTCGCCCATCCGCAAGTCGCCGAGGCCGCCGTGGTCGGTTGCCCGCACGACATCAAGGGGCAGGGCATCTATGCCTATGTCACGCTGAACGTGGGCGTCGAGCCGACCGATGAACTGCGCAAGGCCTTGCGTGACTGGGTACGCAAGGAAATCGGCCCGATTGCCACCCCCGACTACATCCAGTGGGCGCCGGGATTGCCGAAGACCCGCTCAGGCAAGATCATGCGGCGTATCCTGCGCAAGATCGCCGCCAACGAGCACGACCAACTCGGCGACATCTCGACCCTCGCCGATCCGGGCGTGGTGAGTTCACTGGTGGACCAGCGCATGAATCGGTAGAGCAGGCTTTTCCCCGCAGGACCCCGCAACATGACGCAAATACTGATCGCTGACGACCATCCGCTGTTCCGCGAGGCCCTCAAGGGCGCGGTGCGTGGGGCGTTGGTGCAGCCGGAGATCTTTGAGGCGGCCGATGTGGCCGGCTTGTTCGAGCTGGTCGACGCCCATCCGGATGCCGACTTGCTGATGCTCGATCTGAACATGCCCGGCGCGCAGGGTTTCTCGGCCTTGATCCAGGTCCGCCAACTGCGGCCGGGATTGCCGGTTGTGGTGGTGTCGGCACGCGAGGAGCCGGCGACGATTCGCCGCGCCCTCGGCCACGGCGCGGCCGGCTTCATCCCCAAGTCGGCCCGGCCCGAAGTGCTGCGCGAAGCCCTGCTGCAGGTGCTGGACGGCGAAATCTATACCCCACAGGCTGGCCTGGAGGCCGTCGTCGATCCCGAAGAAGCCGATCTGGCACGCTGCCTGGGCGAGCTTACCCCGCAGCAGTTCCGCGTCCTGGGCATGGTCTGCGCCGGCCTGCTGAACAAGCAGATCGCCTATGACCTGGAAGTCTCCGAAGCCACCATCAAGGCTCACATGACCGCCATCATGCGCAAGCTGGGCGTCCATACGCGGACGCAGGCGGTGATGAGGGTGAGCAAGTTGCAGATTGATGGGTGAGAGTTGTTCGTAAAACGTAAAACAAGCCTTTAAAATCCCTTGTTCCCCAACGCCCCGATCAACGCCCTCAAGGCCGCCGGCTTGACCGGCTTGGGCAATATCGGGATGTTGAGTTCCTTGGCGCGGCTGGCAAGTTCCGTGCTGCGGTCGGCGGTAATCAGGGCGGCGCGCACGCTTTGGCCTGTGCGGGCGCGCAGGGCGAGAATTACGTCCAGGCCATTGTCGGCGTCGAGGTGGTAGTCGGCCAGGATCAGGTCGAAGGACTGGGCCAGCACCGCGCTCAGTGCCTCGTTGCGGTCGGCCACCAGCACCGGGCTGCAGCCCCAGCGGCCTAGCAGCGCGGCCATCGCCTCGAGCACGGCCGGTTCGTTGTCCAGGCACAGGATCCGCTGACCGGCCGGTACCGCGGTACTGCGTGTGGCGCTTGCGCCGGAGTCCTTCGGACGATCCATGCACAGCGGCACTTCGATGCAGAACTGGCTGCCATGGCCGAGTCTGGATCGTAGCCGTAGTGGATGACCGAGGGTGCGCGCGGCCCGCTCGACAATGGCCAGCCCCAGACCCAGGCCCTGCTCGTTGCTCTTGTGCGCCGATTGCAGCCGGTGGAACTCCTCGAAGATCTGTTGCTGATGCTCGGCCGCGATCCCCGGGCCGGTATCCCAGACGCCGAGCAGCAGAAACTCGCCGCGGCGCCTGGCCGCCAGCAACACACCGCCCTGACGGGTATAGCGGACCGCGTTGGAGAGGAAGTTCTGCAGGATTCGGCGCAGCAACTGGCGGTCGCTGCGCACCGATAGCGGCAGCGGATGCACCCGCAGGCTCAGGTTGCGCTGCTCGGCGATCGGGGTGAATTGCTCACCCAGATGGGTAAAGAGCTCACTGACGTCGATCGGGCCCAGGTCCGGTTTGAGCACGCCACGCTCCAGCCGCGAGATGTCAAGCAGCGCCGACAGCAGGTCCTCGGCCGCGGTCAGCGAGCTGTCGATGCGCTGCACCAGCACCCCGCTGGCTTCGGGCAGCTCACGCTCCTGCTTGAGTGCCGCGGTGAACAGCCGGGCGGCGTGCAGGGGTTGCAGCAGATCGTGACTGGCCGCGGCCAGGAAGCGACTCTTCGAGGCGTTCGCCGCTTCCGCTTCACGTTTGGCCAGCCGCTGCGCCTGCAGCGCCTCCTGCAAGGCATGGGTGCGCTCGTCGACCCGCTGTTCCAGCGCCTCGGTCAGGTCGCGCAACTGCGCCTCCACTGTCTTGTAGTCGGTCACATCCGAAAAGGTCGTGACATAACCGCCACCGGGCATCGGCTGGCCGCGCATTTCCAACACCATGCCGTTGGGCCGCACCCGCTGAGCGACGTGCGGGCTGCCGCGACGCATGTGCGCCAGGCGGCGCTCGACATGATCGTCGACCTCACCCGGGCCACATTCGCCGCGCTCGGCATTGAAGCGGATCAGATCGGCGATCGGCCGGCCGACATAGACCAAGCCATCGGGGAAATCGAACAATTCGGTATAGCGCTGGTTCCAGCTGACCAGATGCAAGCCGCTGTCGACCACGCTGATGCCCTGGGCGACATTCTCCATCGTCGCCTGCAGCAGTTCCCGGTTGAAGCGCAGTTCCTGGCTGGCGTCGTCGAGCAGGGAGACGACCTCGCCCAGCTCCAGACCGCTGCCGCGCAGGGCCGAGGTCAGCATCACCCGCGCCGAGGCGGTGCCAACCACGCCGGCGAGCAGGCGTTCGGTGAAGCTCAGCAGTTGCCGGTCAGCCGGCGCGGAAGCGTCGAAGGCCCGTCCCTGGCTGCGGGCGTGATCGGCAAAGGCGGTAGTGGCCGCGGTCGGGCCCAGCAGGCGCGAAGCCAGTTCGCTCAGCTCGCCCTGGGTGACGCGCTGCACGACCTGCTCAGGCAGGACCATGCGCAGCGCGTAGGGGTCCAGAAACGGCGCCGCCTGCAGCCGCTCGACCAGGCTGGGCGGGAAGCGGAGCGAGCCGAGCAGCAGACCGCCTACGTTCAGCAGCAACGACCAGAGCACCCCGTGGGTGATCGGATCGAGCCCGTCCAGGCCGAGCAGGGCGGTCGGAGCCAGCGGCGCGATACCGAAGGGACCGTCGCTGATCAGCGTGCCGCCGGTCCAGCCGGCCTCGGCCAGTGCCGGCAGCATGATCGTGTAGAGCCAGGTCAGGAAGCCCAGGGTCAGCCCGATACGGACGCCGGTGGCCGACGCCTGGCGCCAGTACAGCGCGGCCAGCAGGGGCGGACCGAACTGGGCCACGGCACTGAAGGCCATCAAGCCGATCGAGGCCAATTGCGCACCTGAGTGGGTCAGCTGATAGAACATCAGCGCGGCAATGGTCAGGCCGAGGATGGACAGCCGGCGCAGGCCCAGCACCAGACCGGAAAGATCGCCGCGCTGATCCAGCCGCAGCAGCTTGACCCGCATCAGGGCCGGCATCAGCAGGTCGTTGCTGACCATCGTCGACAGCGCCACCGAGGCGACGATGACCATGCCGGTCCCGGCCGACAGGCCGCCGATGAAGGCCAGCACTGCCAGCCAGTGCTGATCCAGACTCAGCGGCAGCCAGAGTACGTAGGTGTCGGGCGACACGCCGGCCGGCGGCTGCGCCATCACGGTCCAGGCAATCGGCAGCACCGCCACGCTGACCAGCACCAGGTAACCCATGAAGATCCGCCGCGCGCTGGGCAGGTCGGCCGGATCGGTGCACTCGACCACGGTGACGTGGAACTGCCTCGGCAGACAGATGATGGCAAGGCCAGCCAGCATGGTCTGCGACAGGAACGCGATCGAGAGCAGACTCTCGCCTTCCCAGATCGGCACTTCCGGCGGGCTGGGCCAGTGGCCGCTGCTGATCACCGCCAGCGCCGCGATTGCCACCAGACCGACCAGCTTGACCGCCGATTCAACCGCGACGGCAAGGATCAGCCCGGGGCGCTGTTCGGTCGCGCTGACCCGCCGCGTGCCGAACAGCACAGCAAACAAGGCCAGGATGGCCGCCACGTAGAGCGCACTGTCGCGCCACAAACCGGCTTCCCGACCCATCTGCAGATCCGGCAGCATCACGCCCAGACTGATCGAGATGGCCTTGAACTGCAGCGCGATGTAGGGAATCGCGGCGAGCAGGGCGATGGCCGAGATCAGTGCCGCAAGGCCGGACGAGCGACCGAAGCGCGCCGCGATCAAGTCGGCAATGGATGCGGTCTTCTGCTGCCGGCTGATCAGGACCAGCCGCTCGAACAGGGTCGGAATCAGCAGCCACACCAGCAACGGGCCCAGGTAGATCGGCAGGTAGGCCCAACCCTGCGCCGACGCCGTGCCGACCGCCCCGTAGACAGTCCAGGTGGTGCAGTACACCGCCAGCGCCAGACTGTAGATCCAGCGCCGCAAGCGCGGATGGGCCAGCAACTGAGGCCGGCGGTCGCCCCAGTAGGCGATGTAGAACAGGCTGCCCAGATAGAGCAGCGAGATTGAAATGAGGGCGAAAGCCGAATCCATGCCTGCCGTGCGTCCCCGCGGCAACGATGCGCGAGCGGAGCATAGCCTGCCCAGGGCGGTTGCAAGAGCAGTTCCAGTAACCAGTGAGGAGCAAGCGCTGCTCGGAGACAGGCCTGAGAGGTCAGGCTTGCTGTTTCGAGTCGGGCCTCGCGATTCAGGCTTGCGATTGTGACTTGACGCAGAGCACCCGCATCGTGATGCTCTCTTGCCAGCCCTGTACACCCTCAGCCCTCAGCCCTCTATGCACAACCCGACCCTTGCGATCATTGGTGGCACCGGCCTTTACCGATTGGCCGACTTCGACGCGCTCGACAGCGTCGATCTGGACACG
This sequence comes from Lysobacterales bacterium, assembly GCA_036722245.1. Lineage (GTDB taxonomy): Bacteria > Pseudomonadota > Gammaproteobacteria > Xanthomonadales > SZUA-5 > JAWLAT01. The sequence continues at coordinate 2,480 of DAIMJK010000098.1, read as the reverse complement.
CCATACGGATCCACCAGCGCCGCGATCCGGATTGGTCGGCTGGCAGATGCCACGGTGGCCTTTCTCGCCCGTCACGGCGAGCAGCATCAGTACGCCCCGCATCGGGTCAACTACCGCGCCAACCTGTGGGCACTGCGCGAGATCGGCGCCCAGCGGGTGCTTGCGATCAACGCGGTGGGCGGGATTGCCGCCAACTGTCCGCCGCAGGCGCTGGTGCTGCCGGACCAGATCATCGACTACACCTGGGGGAGGGTGTCCAGTTTCGCCGACGAGGCCGCGGGCGAGGTCCGGCATATCGATTTCAGCGAGCCCTACCATGCCGGCCTGCGGCAGCAGGTCATCGCGGCTGCCGTAGCCGCCGGCGTGACCATGATCGACGGCGGCATCTATGCCGCAACGCAGGGCCCGCGTCTGGAAACCCGTGCCGAAGTCGCTCGTCTGGCCCGTGACGGCTGCGCGGTGGTTGGCATGACCGGCATGCCGGAGGCCGCGCTCGCCAGAGAACTGGGCTTGGTCTACGCCTGCCTGGCAGTGGTCGCGAACTGGGCTGCGGGCCTCGGTACGGGCGGCGAGATCACCATGGCGGAGATTGAGACCAACCTTCGAGCAGCTATGGATAATGCCTTGAACGTGCTCCGAAGAGCACTATGTGGTCAGGGCTCGAAAGGTCAATCCGCCTGAGGATGCCCTCATTCACGGGCCTGGAACTGTAGCGTTGAGGTGAGCGTTAAGCTATCTTCAAGGTCCGTGCGCTGATCGGTCGTCACGCCCCGACAGCTCAGCGCTGTCTCGTTTTGATCGGAGTGACTGAATAATGAAACTGCCAGCACTGTCTGCTGTCGCCTTGCTCGCCTGTCTGGCGAACCCGTGGGGCTCAACTGCCCTTGCGCAGGAAGGTTCCCGAACCGCTGCATCGCCGGAGGCGCAAGTCCTCGGCAAGCCGGAGTTCAATCCTCGCGGCGCTGCGATTCTCTCTGAAGACTTCGCCGACATCACCACCCTCATGGGTGACGGCTGGGTCATGACCAACCAGTCCGTTCCGATCGGATCCACCGGATGGTTCCAGGGTAACGACGCGGTGTTTCCGTCCCATGCTGGGGCGCCCACTGCCTACATCGGTGCCAATTTCAACAACACCGCGGGTGCGGGTGTCATCGACAACTGGCTGATCACCCCCGTATTGCCTCTGGACACGCTGGCCGAGATGTCCTTCTGGACCCGCTCGCCAGATGGCAGTTCGTTTCCGGATCGCATCGAGATCCGCATGAATCCGAACAACACCGGCAGCGCCACGGCCGATTTCACCGTCCTGCTTGCCACCATCGATCCGGTTTCCACGGCGGGTTGGGCCCAGACGGTTATCAACAGCTTCCCTGGCGCCTCGGCCAGCGGCCGGCTCGCGTTCCGCTACAACGTCACCGACGCCGGCCCGAACGGCAACAACTCGGACTTCATCGGCATCGACTCGCTCGAAATCCTGGCCGGCGCCGATCCGGCATTGAGCTTGGGGATGATTGGCACGATGGACATCTGCGCCGCCGTTCCGGCCAACCAGAACGGGATCATCGAGCCTGGTGAATTGATCAACCTTGAGATTCCGCTGCAGGCGTCGAACGGTGCTTTCACCAATGTCGTAGGTACACTGACCTCGCCCACGGCGGGCGTCACGATCCTGACCGGCATGGGCACCTACGGCAACATTGCCGACGGCGGCACTGCCAGCGCGACCTACAGCTTCCAGGTCGCCGAAACGGTGGCGTGCAGCAGCGCGATCGACTTGAATCTGGCCGTGACCAGCAACGAAGACAACTTCGCCTTTGCAATCATGCGCGATGTTGGTCAGACGGCGAGCTTCACTTATAACGGTCTGCCCCTGCCGATCACGGACAACTCCCCGGCGGGCGTAAACAGCACCGCCGACGTGTCTGGTGTTCCCAGCCCCATTACCAATGTGCAGGTGCAGATCAATGCCAACCACACCTGGGTCGGCGACCTGATCTTCACGCTGACCAGTCCTGGCGGAACCTCGGTCACCTTGCTCGACCGGCCAGGGGTGCCCGGCATCAGCACCGTCGGCTGCAACAATGACAATGTCAATGTGCTCTTCGCTGACGGTCAGCCCGATCCAGAGGATGTATGCACGGGTGTTTCCGCCGATCTATGGCCGGTCACCGATGCTTCCCCGGTTCCTGGCAACGCCATGGCGGACTTCAACGGGGAAGATGCCAACGGCACCTGGACCTTGAATGTCAGTGACAATGCATCATTGGACACGGGCACCTTGATTGACTGGGAATTGTTCATCACCCCGGCCGCTACCGGTGTTTGCAATGTTTGCCCGGCCAACGCCGACGTTGCTATCGTCAAGACCGCCGCCGCGCCGAACCCGCTCAGTGTCGGTGACACCATCACCTACACGCTGGCCGCTTCCAATGCGGGCCCGGGTCCGGCCAGCAATGTGGTCGTGACCGATCCGCTGC
>DAIMJK010000097.1:3474-11292 GCA_036722245.1 Lysobacterales bacterium | reverse complement strand
AGGGCCCAGGGCCCAGGGCCCAGCAAGGTCAAGAGCCGACTTGAGGCCAGTCAAGGCACGATGGCAGGGCAAAAAGCTTCCGGACTCGCCGATTCTTGGTCCGGACTGAACCCTGGGCCCTGAGCCCTGGGCCCTCAGTCCTTTGCAGGTTCCTCAAGACACCAGTTTGAATCGCACCCCGATGAAGGGGTGTACGAGCTGATGCAACTGTGGCGACAGGGATACGCCAGGACGCAGATTCAGGCTGATGACTCCACCAGAAAAAAGCAATTCACTGTCCTTTGTGGTCAATCAGCTCTTGCGCTCTTCCGACGCTACCTCAGCCAACCCAGCCGCCGCATGCCGCGATGAACGATCCGCGCCAGCCGCTCGACCCGACTGGCCGCCAGCGACTTGCGCGCTTCGTTCAGATCGGTGCTGATCCGCGAGATTTCGCCGTAGAGCCGCTGCAGGTGCTGGTCGCGGCGGGCGATCTGACGCGCCAATTCGGCGCAGTCGGCCTGATCGAGCACGCGCCCGGGCCGGAAGTGGTCGGGCAGGGGACGGTCGACGTAGATGGTCGAATGATCCAGACCATGCGCGTTCCGAGGCGCGGCTTCGGTATAGAAGTACAGCGCGATGGACTTGCGTGACAGGTCCTTGCGGTCTGCCGGGGCGACTATGGGGGGGAAGCCATGCCAGCTGTGATCGTGGGTCTCGAACAGCACCGCCCGGTTGAAGCGCGGTTCGATGCTGATGATCTGGTCATCGCTGCTGCGCGGATCACGATGCAGCTGCAGCGCGCCACCCCATTCGGCCTGCCATTCCGGATTCAGATAGATGATCAGGTTGAGTCGGCGATGCCAGCCGAAGGCCGGATGACGATTGAAATCGACGTGCGGGTCGAGTTCCTGGCCGGGCCGGTTTTCATGGGTGCCGCCACCGAAGTACTCCGGGTCGTAGCGCAGGGCGGGGATGCCGCTGAGTTCACCCAGCTGGCGCAGGAAGGCATCGGATCGGATATGACGGTCGAGTTCGGCGTAGGCGCCACCCAGATCGCCGATGTGGGCAAAGCAGCTCTTGCCGCCGAGGGTGCCGTTCTCGCTGCGGGCGTCGCCCTTTTCGAAGGGCGGAAACTCCCGCAGCAGGCGCCGGGCCTGATCAGGGTCGAAGAAGGGTTCGATCACCAGATGGCGGAAGGGCCGGGCACTGGCGAAATCCTGCGCATGCGCCGGAAGTTGTTGCAGCAGTTCAGCTGAGAGCAAGTTTCGTCCTCCGGGCTAGCGCTCGAGGACGCCATGCGGCTGCACCACGCCGGTGGCGATGCCCAGCCCGATCAGGCAGATCAGGAGCAGCGACAGACCGATCCGCCAGCTCAGCGACTTCACCGCGCGCGTACTGTCGCCGCGTTCGGTCAGCATGTACCAGCAACCCATGCCCAGGTTGTAGACGATGAAGCCCAGAAACAGGATGATTGTCAGTTTGATCATGGACGGACTTGGGTTGTGGATGACTGCACGGCGTAGACACTGAAGCGACAGCCAAAGCGCGATTCTACTCTCTAACTCCAATGTTTCATGAACCCGCGACTGCGAACCCCAATCATCACGTCATGACGCTCTTTCATGCCCGTTGGTGAAGAATCCGGGTTTCGAATCGACAAGGACTCCTGTACGCGTGAATCGTTCCGCGCTCTGGTGGTTGCTGCCCGCACTCCTGGTTGCCGCTGCCTTTACCCGGCTCGGCTTCTGGCAATGGCAGCGCGCGGTCGACAAGGACCAGAGGCTGGCCGATCTGGCGACGATGGCCGATGCCGCGCCGTTATCCCTGAATGCGGCGCTGGCCTTGCCTCAGCCGCGGTTGCAGCGGGTCGAACTCAACGGCAGGCTGGTCGGTCCGACGGTGCTGCTGGACAATCAGTTGCGCAACGGACGGGCGGGGGTGCTGGTGCTCGATCCGTTGCGTATGGATGGCCTGGCGGCCGATCTGCTGGTCGCTCGCGGCTGGCTGCCGCTGGCCGATGGGGTGCGCGAGCTGCCGTCGGTGGAGCGACCGACGGATGCGCTGGTACTGGCCGGATTCCTCGATCTTCCGACCGCGGCCGGGCTGAGCCTGGGGCAGGCACCGGCAGGTGAGATCACAGACCCCCTGTTGGTCACGCGGATCGATCTGGACTGGCTGGAGACCAGCCTGCAGCGACCCCTGCTGCCGTGGGTGCTGTATCTGGATCCGAGCTCAGCGGCCGGATTCGAGCGGGACTGGTCGCCGCGCTCGCTGCCACCGGAGCGCCATCGGGGCTACGCGGTGCAGTGGTGGGGGCTGGCCGCAGCGGTAATGTTGATCTACCTGATACTGGTCTGGCGCAACCGGCGCCGGCCGACCGATCAAACGATTTCGATGGACTGATTGATGCTGCCGAAGGAGATGGCTTGAACAAGCGTTTGCAATTGATCCTGCTGTGCGTGGCCTTTGGCGCGCCGGTGCTGATTGCACTGGCGCTGCAGACGCCGTGGCTGCATTACGACCCTCAGGCGACGAAGAACTACGGCACCCTGTTCGCGCCATCGCCGGCCTTGTCGAACTGGCTGCCTGCTCCTGCCGAGCCGGCAGCCGAAGACGGCGACGACAAGGTCGCCGTGTGGACCCTGACCTATGTCGCCGGCCAGGAGTGCAACGACGATTGCCTGGCCGAGGTGGACCTGCTGCAGCGGGTCTGGATGGCCCAGGGTCAGGAGCGTGAACGGGTACGGCTGTTGTATGCCCTGCCCGCAGGTGCGCAGTTGCCCGCACTCGAGGCGATCTGGATCAGTCACCAGCGCGATGGCAGGGTCGAACTCCCGGCTGCCGCGCGGGTGCTGCTGATCGACCCGGAAGGCTATGGCGCGACCTGGTACCCGGCCGCCTTCGACGGCACCGAATTGCGCAAGGATCTGCGCCACCTGCTGAAATGGAGCAAGAGCGGACGATGAGCAAGACACTGTTCCGGCGCTTCGCGCTGGCCACTGCGATCGTCACCCTGCTGGTGATCGTGCTCGGCGCCTATGTGCGTCTGTCGCATGCCGGCCTGGGCTGCCCGGACTGGCCGGGCTGCTACGGCCATATCACCTGGCCGACCCAGCCCGACGACGTGCAGCGCGCCGCAGAAGTGTGGCCCGAGCGCCCGCTGGAAGTGCCCAAGGCGATCAAGGAGATGGCCCATCGCTATCTGGTCGGGGTGCTCGGGCCGATGATCGTGGTGCTGGCGTGGATGGCCTGGCGGCGCCGACATGAACCGGGACAGCCCCTGGTGGTGCCGTTGCTGCTGGTGGCGGTGGTGCTGTTCCAGGCCGTGCTGGGCATGTGGACGGTGACCTGGAAGCTCAAGCCCCTGATCGTCACCGCGCACCTGATCGGCGGCATGACGACCTTTGCGCTGATCGTCTGGACCTGGCTGCGGGTGCATCCGACGGCGCTGCTCCGTGTCCCGTTGCAGAGCCTGCGGCCATGGATCGTCACCGCACTCGTGCTGGTCGCCGCGCAGATCACCCTCGGCGGCTGGGTCAGTACCAACTACGCCGCCCTGGCCTGCCCCGATTTTCCGACCTGCCAGGGCAGTTGGTGGCCAGCGATGGACTTCCGCGAGGCCTTCGTGCTGTGGCGCGGCATCGGGGTGGACTATGAAGGCGGCGTGCTCGACGCCAGCGCCCGCGCCGCGATCCACGTGGTGCACCGCCTTGGCGCGATCGTGCTGACGGTCTATCTGCTGTGGCTGGGCTGGCGGCTGTACCGACACGGCGCCGGTACCCTGGCCGGGTTCATGCTGGGCCTGCTCGCGCTGCAACTGACGCTGGGCATCGCCAATGTCGTGTTCGGGCTGCCGCTGGCGGTGGCCACTGCGCACAATGGCGTCGCCGCGCTGTTGCTCGGCAGCGTACTGGCCTTGCTCGCGGCGAGCCAACCAGTAAGACTGCAGCGATGAGCCGCCTTCTGGCGGCAAGCCTACGGACCGACGTGGCCCTGATTCGACACTACATCGCGCTGACCAAGCCCAAAGTGGTCGCCCTGATCGTGTTTACCGCGATCGTCGGCATGTTTCTGGCCGTGCCGGGCATGCCGGATTGGTCGCGGCTGGTAGCCGCCTCGGTCGGGATCTGGTTGGCGGCGGCATCCGCGGCGGCGATCAATCATCTGCTGGATGCGCGCATCGACGCGAAGATGGCGCGTACCCGCCATCGCCCACTGCCGCGCGGCCAGCTCAGTCAGACCCAGGTACTGGCCTTCGCCGCTGCGCTGGGACTGGCCGCGATGGCGGTGCTGCTGCTGTGGGTCAACGCCCTGACGACCTGGCTGACGCTGGCCTCGCTGATCGGCTATGCGATCGTCTACACCGCCTATCTCAAGCGCGCCACGCCGCAGAACATCGTCATCGGCGGCGCGGCCGGGGCGGCGCCACCGCTGCTCGGCTGGACCGCGATGACCGGCGAGCTGCACGGCCACGCCTTCATCCTGTTCCTGATCATCTTCCTGTGGACCCCGCCGCATTTCTGGGCGCTGGCGATCTATCGGCGGGAGGACTATGCCGCGGTCGACGTACCGATGCTGCCAGTCACCCACGGCGCCGATTTCACCCGCTGGCAGATCCTCTATTACACGATCCTGCTGTTCCTGATCACGCTGATGCCCTGGCTGGCCGGCATGAGCGGTCTGTTCTACCTGGCCGGCGCAGTGGTTCTGGGCATCGGCTTTCTGTACTACGCCTGGCGATTGCTGAAGCCACCCAACGAGCAGTTCGCGATGGTCGTGTTCAACTATTCAATCATCTACCTGATGGCGCTGTTCGGCTTCCTGCTGATCGACCACTACCTGCCGCAGACGAGCATGCCGTCGACGATCTGGCAGTTCGAGCGGGTGGGCTAGAGGACTATGCCGGTGCGAGATGGCGTGGTGACGGGCCTGCATCAATCCGAGGGCCCAGGGCGCAGGGCACAGGGCCCAGTTCAGAGCCAATCCCGCCCGGCTACGGCGCAAACGGTCGATGCGGCTCTTGACCTGCTGGGCCCTGAGCCCTGGGCCCTGGGCCCTTGAACCACACTCGCCTTCCGAAACATCAGTTTGGCGCGGCGTCCCGAAGACGGCGATGAGGTAGCGCCCCCGGTCCAACCTGTGCCAGTCTGCTGCCCTGTCCCACCTGAGCCCAGATTGCCGGTCATGTCTGAGGATGCCATCGAAGTCGCCCCGCCCGAGCGCTTGCGGGCTGCGCTGCTGGATGAGCTGGACAAGGCGCTCAAGCGGCTGAACCCGAAGCGCAAGCTGGCCCACAAGGACATCCATGAGGCGCGCAAGAGCCTGCGCCGGGTGCGCGCGGGCCTGCGCTTCGTACGTGATGAGGGCGATGCCCAGGCCAGGGCGGTGGATCTGAAGCTCAAGCAGGCGCGAACTCGCCTGTCGAAGCTGCGCGATGCCGGGTCGTCGATCGAGACCATCGACAGACTGCGGCCACGGCTGCCCGACAAGGAGCTGCGCAAGACGCTCAGCGGCTGGCGCCGCCAGCTGAGCAAGGCCAGCCAGACCGCGCTGGACGATTTCGCCGGCAGCCGGGCGCGGGTCCTGTTGCACGGTCGAATTGGCAAGCTCCGCGCGCTGCTGGCAGCGATGAAGATGCCATCGGAAAAACGTCAGCGGCGCGCACTGGCCGGTAGCCTGCGCAAGGCTCGTCGTGCGGTCGCGGGTGTCCGCGGTCATCGCTCGGCGGTCCTGCGCCATGCGACCCGCCGCCGCGTGCGTTTGCTGATGCTGCAACTGCGCTGGTTCGAGCGGCTCGAGCAACGGCGTCCGTCGCGAATCGATCCCGAACGACTGGAGCGGCTGACCAAGGCCCTGGGCAACGAGAACGATCTGGCGGTCCTGCACCGACGCGCCCGCGCCCATCACCCGAAGCTGCCCAGGGCCCTGATCGACTGGATCGAAAGCCGCCGGCGGGCAACGATACGGCTCAACGACCGGCGGACCAGAACGGTCTTGGGGCGGCGGAGCTGAGGTAAGGGCGGTTTTGGGTTTCAGGTTTTTGGGGTTGAGAGCTCGGGCACGTATTGCTTTGGGTGGGCGGGCTGATATCCACGGCAGCTGCCGCTCGCTTCATGAGCCATGAACTGGCCTTGCTCTGCGCTGGCTCTTCCCCTAAAACCTAAAGCTTAAAACTTGAAACCTGAAACGGTTCTTTGATTCCGCAATGCCTGACATGGACGCAAACTGGGACTTCGAAGTCGTGGTCGTCGGCGCCGGTGTCGTCGGCCTGGCCTGCGCCGTGGCACTGGCGCAGGCTGGTCGTCAGGTGCTGGTGCTGGAAGCGCTGGACCGTCCCGGAGAGGGCATCTCCTCGCGTAACTCCGGCGTGATCCACGCCGGTCTGTATTACCCGCCGGATTCGCTCAAGGCGCGCTTGTGCGTCGAGGGGGCGCGTCGCTTGTACCAGTGGTGTGCCGAGCGCGGGGTGGCGCACCGGCGCTGCGGCAAGCTGGTGGTGGCGACCCAGGACAGCCAGCGCGAACGACTGCAGGCGCTGTACCAGCACGGACTGGACAACGGTGTGCAGTTGCACTGGCTGGAAGGCGCGCAGGCTCTGGCATTGGAGCCGGAGCTGCGCTGCGCGGCGGCCATCAGTTCGCCCGACAGCGGCATTGTCGATGCGCCCGAGCTGGTCGGATCGCTGGTCGGCGCACTCGAGGCGCTCGGCGGTCAGCTGGTATGTCGCACTTCGGTCCGTTCGGTGCAACGGACCGGCAACGCCTTTGAACTGCACACCGACGACAACGACAGCCTGCGCTGCGCCACGCTGGTCAACGCCGCCGGCCTCGGCGCCACCGCGCTCGCCGCGAGCATCGAAGGGCTGGCCCCGGAGAGCATCCCTCAGCTGCGCTATGGCCAGGGTCACTACTACCGCCTGCGCGGGAAGGTGCCGTTCCGGCAGCTGATCTATCCGCTGCCGCCGAGTCACAGCCTGGGCGTCCATCTCGGTCTGGACATCGCCGGCCAGGCCCGCTTCGGACCGGACCTGCGCTGGGTTGACCGGCCCGACTACGCTTTTGATGACAGCCGCCGCGAGGCCTTCGCCACGGCCATCGCCGACTGGTGGCCTGGGCTCCCGGCCGATCGGCTGGAACCGGACTTCGTCGGCATCCGACCGAAGATCAGCGGCCCCGACGAGCCCCCGAGTGATTTCCGGATCGAGGACGCCAGCGATCACGGCGTGGCCGGTCTGATCAACCTGTACGGCATCGAATCGCCTGGCCTGACCAGCTGTCTGGCGATCGGGGAGGAAGTGGCTTCTAGAGCAGGGGGGAGGGCTGAGGGCTGAGGGTGTTGGAAGAGCAGTTCCAGTTCCAGTGAAGAGCAACAGCGTCGGGGCACTGGGCGATTTTGACCTCAGTACGGCAGCGTAGAGCCCGTCGATTGGAAGTAGCGCGGTTCCGGCGCGCGTAGGGCTCGGATCTTTGCGCAACTAGCGTTCGCGCCGGCGGCCGCGTCGACACCAGAGCGAGGGCGGGACCGCTGTGAACCTCATGGCGACGGGCAAAAAGACGCGCCAAGGCTACGAAGGAACTGCAGGAAGCTGCTTGCAGGCGATCGCGGAAACGGGCTCTTGGCTTGGTGTAGGAGGCTGCTTGCAGGCGACCGCGATAGCGGGCTCTTGGCTCTTGTGCGGTGCCTTGGACAGGAGCAAAGGCAGCGCTGCGCGCTGCGATCGCGAGCAAGCTCCCTCCTACAAGAGCAAAAGCCAGAGCGATCGCGAGCAAGCTCCCTCCTACAAGAGCAAGAGCCGAAGCTAAAGCCAGATCAAAAGCCAGATCAAAAGCCGAAGCG
>DAIMJK010000097.1:0-3464 GCA_036722245.1 Lysobacterales bacterium | reverse complement strand
CACAGCACTGGATTTCTTTGCATCGCACCCAACCACCACCGCCCTGTGGCCATTCGCCATCGCAGCGCTCTACCATGCGCATCCCTCGCCGCAGGATGGACCCCGCGTGACCGCCATTGCCGACGACTACACCGCACTGCTGGCCGAGCTGCGGGAACTGGATCCGCTGGGGGGCCGTGACCGGCTGGCTGGCATGTCCGATGACCGGATCGCGCAGGTGCTGGTCGCGCTGGGGCCGGGCCACGCGATGCCGATCCTGGAGCGTTTCGACACCGAACGTCGGGTCCATATCGCGGCCGAGACGGCCGCCGGTCAGGGTGAGGAGTGGCTCAAGGCCGGCAGCTATCCGGAAAATTCGGTCGGGCGGCTGGTCGAGCGGGCGCCGGCGGTGTTCCGCCCGCACACTACCGTGCGCGACGCGGTGCGCGTGCTCCGTCACGCGATCAAGCGCCAGCTGATCACCTATGTCTTCGTGACCGAGGCCGATGGCGAGCTGGTCGGCGTGGTGACCTTTCGCGAACTGCTTTTCGCCGCGCCCGACGCCTCGCTGTCCGAAGTGATGGTGCGCGAGCCCTTTTATCTGCGCCCGGAAATGCCGCTGGGCGATGCGATGAATGAAGTCGTCACGCGGCACTTCCCGGCCTATCCGATCTGCGACGACAACGGTCGACTGGTCGGAATGGTCCGCGGCCAGGTGCTGTTCGAGCAGCAGGCCTTCGAGATCAGTGCCCAGGCGGGCTCGATGGTCGGTGTCGAAAAGGAAGAACGGTTGGCGACGCCATGGCGACGCTCGATCGCATTCCGTCATCCGTGGCTGCAGTTGAACCTGCTGACCGCCTTCGTCGCCGCCGGCGTGGTCGGGATCTTCCAGGACACCATCGACCGGATCGTGCTGCTGGCCGTGTTCATCCCGGTGCTGTCCGGCCAGTGCAGCAACACCGGCTGCCAGGCCCTCGCGGTCACCCTGCGCGGCATGACCCTGGGTGAGCTCAAGCCCGGCCGGGCCAATCGCCAGATACTCAAGGAAGCCTGGCTGGCACTGATCAACGGCGCGCTGGTCGGCGTCGTCGCCGCGCTCGGCATGTACGGCATCGCCTGGTCCGCCGATCATCCGCAAGCGCTGATGCTGGCCATGATCACCTTTGTCTCGATGGTCGGCAGCTGCGTCATCTCCGGCGCCGCCGGCGCCGCCGTCCCGATCACCCTGCGCCGCCTCGGTACCGACCCGGCGACCGCGTCGAGCATCTTTCTGACCACGGCGACGGACGTGGTGAGCATGGGGTTGTTCTTGGGGTTGGCGCAGCTATTGCTCGCGTGATCGGGATTCACGGCACTCAAGGGGCCCAGGGCTCATAAGAAACAAGGGCCCAGGGCTCAGGGCCCAGGGCCCAGAGAAGAGCTCGCAGCCCTGCCGGGCCGAAATGACGCGGTTCGCGGAGCTCGCCGACACCCTACGGGCTTCGGTCTACCCTCGCGGGCCCCGCGCCCTGCTCTACTGGGCCCTGGGCCCTGAGCCCTTGACTTGATGCGGTTCGCGGAGCTCACCGACATCCTACTACGGCACTTCCCCTGCCCTCGCAGGGCCGTGAGCGCTGCTCTTCAGCCCTTCTGGGCCCTGGGCCCTGGGCCCTATGCCCTGGGCCCTGCCCTACCGATACCCCGAACTCACCGGGTACCGCCGCTCGCGCCCAAACGCTCGGCGCGAAATCTTGGGCCCGGGTGGGGCCTGGCGGCGTTTGTACTCGTTGATCAGTACCTGCCGACCGACGCGCTGCACGATCTCGGCCGGATAGCCTTCGGCGATGATGTCCTCGCGGGCGCGGTCCAGTTCGATGAATCGGTACAGGATCGCGTCCAGTTGCTCATACGGCGGCAGCGAGTCCTGGTCGACCTGGTCGGCGCGCAGCTCGGCCGACGGCGGGCGCTCGATGACGGCTTCCGGAATCGCCGGGCTCTGACTGTTGCGCCAGCGTGACAGGGCATAGACCTCGGTCTTGTACAGGTCCTTGAGCGGGGCGAAGGCGCCGCACATGTCGCCATAGAGGGTGGCGTAGCCCATCGCCATCTCGCTCTTGTTGCCGGTCGACAGCAGCAGGCTGCCGAACTTGTTCGACAGCGCCATCAGCAGCACGCCGCGGCAGCGTGACTGCAGGTTCTCCTCGGTGACGTCCGGCTCCAGACCGGCGAAGCGCGGTGCCAGCGTATCGACGAAGGCCTGGAAGGGTGCCTCGATCGGCAGGCTGTGCCATGCCACGCCGAGCAGCTCGGCCTGGCGCGCGGCTTCGATGTTGCTCAAATCCGACGTGAAGCGTGACGGCAGCAGGATCGCCTCGACCTGATCAGCTCCGAGTGCGTCGACCGCGATCGCCAGCGTCAGCGCCGAATCGATGCCGCCGGACAGGCCCAGCAGCACCCGTTGGAAGCCGTTTTTCCGAACATAGTCGGCGGTCGCGCGGACCAGTCCGGCGTAAATCAGTTCGGTCTCGTCCTGCGCAGTATCGACATGCCACGGCGGCGTGTCGAATCGGCGGGTGGCCGGTTCGTATTCAAGCGCATACAGGCCGTCGCCAAAGGCCGGCGCCACCGCGGCGATGCTGCCATCGGCATTGACCGCCATCGACTGGCCGTCGAAGACCAGATCGTCCTGGCCGCCGACCAGATTGACGTAAGCAATGGCCACGCCATGCTCGCGTGCGCGCAAGCTCAGCATCGCCTCGCGCTCGGCCCGCTTGCCGGCGTGATAGGGCGAGGCATTGGCGACCAGCAGCAACTCGGCGCCGGCCGCCACCGCCCGCGCCGCCGGTGCCATCGCCCAGATGTCCTCGCACAGCAGCACGCCGACCTGGACCTCACCCCAGCGCATCAGCCCGACCTGATCGCCACGACCGAAATAGCGCTTCTCATCGAAGACCGCGTAGTTGGGCAGCGCCTGCTTCAGATAACGCAGCTGCAGCGCGCCGTCATGCCACCAGCTCAGCGTGTTGTAGAGCCGCTCATCGACATGCCAGGGATGCCCGACCAGCACGTGCCCGGGCAGTCCCCAGCGCTCGAACTGCGCCACTGCGGCTTCGCAACGCGCCAGGAAACCCGGTCGCAGCAGCAAATCGTCTGGCGGATAGCCCGCCAGCGTCAGCTCCGGAAACAGGATCAGATCATCGTTGCCCAGCTCAGCTTCCGCGCAAGCCGCCCGCACCCGCTGCAGATTGGCCTGCACCGCACCGACCGCGAAATCGAGCTGGGCGAGGATGATTCGCACGGCGCCTCCGAGGGAACTTTGCGCGAGTGGGTTCGACGCTATCGCCCAGGACCACGCCAAGGGCACAGGGCCCAGGGCATAGGGCCCAGAAGGTCAAGAGCCGCTCACTCGGAACCTGAGCCCAGGGCCCTTGCTCCAACTGAGCCCTGGGCCCTGAGCCCTGGGCCCTGAGCCCTGGGCCCTGAGCCCTGGGCCCTGAGCCCTGGGC
>DAIMJK010000096.1:0-11319 GCA_036722245.1 Lysobacterales bacterium | reverse complement strand
GATCAGCAACAGCGGCGTGCGCCCGGGCAGCTGGATGCGTTCGATCTGCATTCCGGCGATCGGCTGGTCACGGGCCCAGGTTTCAAGCAGGTCCATGGCCTCGTTCATGTAGCCATGCTCGGACCAGTTCGGATCGAACATCGGCGATTTGTTGGGGATCTTGATGTAGGTCGACAGCTCCGGAATCACCTCCCGATCCCACTTGTCGTCGACGAAACGGGTCAGCTTCTCGTTCTGCACCACGCGCTCCCTGCTGTCGCCCACTTGAGACCGGATCACACTGCGATCGGGTCAAAAAAGGCCCATAAAGGGCGCAAGTGTACCTTTTGCGGCGGCCCATGGGGGTGAAGCGGAACACAGGGCGGGCGATTCAAACTGATGCAGTGATGGGATCAGCCCAGTGAAGTCGGCGGATCGCTCACGGAGCAGGGGCAGCAGCCGGTCGCTGTCAAGGCTCACCACACACGTTGACGCCGCAGCGGGTAAACTGCTGGCCCGTCTATGCTCAATGGCTGTCCCCTATGCGCCTGATCATCGCTGCTGCCGTCCTGCTCTGTTCCCTCTCCTTCCAGACCCAGGCCCAGACCGTCCGACCGGACCAGGTCATCGAGTACAGGCAGGCCGTGTACCAGGTGATCCTGTGGAACTTTCAGCCGCTCAGCGCCATGGCTCGCGGGCGGACGCCGTTTGACCGCGACAGCTTTCGCAAGCATGCGCTGCGCGTGGCCAATCTGAGCGGGCATCTGCTGGAGGGCTACACCGAGGGCTCGGATCGTGGCGCGGAAACCGCCGCGCTGGCCGAGATCTGGGCCAACTGGAGCGATTTCGAGGCGAAGATGATGGACTTCCGGCGCGAGTCCAGACAGCTGGCAAACATGGCCAAAGCCAGCGATTTCACTGACCTGAAGGACCAGTTCGCGCAGGTCAGCGGCACCTGCAAGGCCTGCCACGACAGCTACAAGGCGGATTGAAGGCCTGGTCGAATTCGGGAGTCAGGGCAAGAGCCGGTCCTGGAAATCAACGCTGACCGCTCAAAAGATCCGCGGTGCCCAGATCACGCCGCCCATCAGCGCCAGCGTGATCGTCACAGCTATGGCCAGGCGCAGCCAGCCGATCGGCTCGGCTGCCTCATCGGCAGATCCTTGCTTGCGTCCATGCAGCATGGGCGTGACCAGGTTCTGTCCTCGTAGCAGCAGATAACCCAGTACCGCCAGTACATGCACGGCGATCAGGATCAGCAGTACATCCAGCGCCTGGGCATGGATCCGGCTGGCCAGCCGTTGGAGATCACCGCTGACCAGATCATGCAACGGACCGAACCATTCGATGTCGTCGCCGTTAGCCAATCCACTCAGGGCCTGGACCAGTACTGCCAGCAAAAGCAGCACACTGGCCCAGCCGCCGATCGGCGAATGACCCAGCCAATGACGGGGTCCGCCAAAGCCGCTGCGCAGATAGTCCCAGACCGCCTTCGGGCCGGTCAGAAAGCTCTCGAAGCGGGCATGCCGAGTGCCCAGGAAGCCCCACAGCAATCGAAAGATCACCAGTCCCAGAGCGAGATAGCCGAAGCGGAAATGCCATTGCATGTCCAGCCAGCCCAGTTCGGCGGTGCCATAGGCGCCCACCAACGCCAACAGCAGGCCCCAGTGGACCAGCCGCAAAGGCCAGTCCCATACAATGATCGATCGATCAGTCATGCAAGTCGATTCCGCTTTGCCATGGAGTGGAGGGCCGTTCAACAACAAGCCTTTGGCCGCTTCCGCGCCCCGCGCGCGGTAGCCGCTACCGGCCTTTGCTGCCTATACTGCACCAACCCGGCACATGCCGGGCGCAAACAGACGCAATTCCACGCACCTGGCACTGATTCGGGAGAGCACTATGTCGGTCGCAAAAATTATCGAAATCACCTCCAGTTCACCCAAGGGTTTTGAAGACGCCGTCAGTCAGGGGATCGCGCGCGCCGCCGAGACCGTCAACGGCATTCAGGGTGCCTGGGTCGCCGAACAGAAGGTCGTGGTCACGGACGGTCGGGTCACCGAGTACCGCGTTACGCTGAAGGTCAGCTTCCTGCTCGCCGACAGTGAAGCGACAGCCAAGAGCGGCAAGGCCGCCAAGCGCAAGAAGTAGGCACGGTTCCATTTCAGAGCGCAGGGCGCTGGAGCACCGCTCCGGGGTCCTGCCGTGCTGATCATCGGAACTGGCTTGCGGCTTCTACTGCTCTGATGTCCAGACCAATGCCGCTCGCAACAATTCCGCGATGACCCGCTGCGCCGGCGCGGCACGCTGCGCCTGCCACCGGAAGGGCGGCGATTCATCCATGTAGCTGATCTGGGTCAGCTCCAGCTGCACCGCGTGGACGCCCTGCGCGGGGTCGCCGTACTGGCGGGTGATGTACCCACCCTGGAATCGTCCATCGAGCACCCGGCCGTAGTCTGGGTGGCCGGCAAGCACGGCCATCAGCGTACTGGCCAGTTCCGGTGCCGCGCTGCGCCCGGCTGCGGTGCCCAGATTGAAGTCGGGCAGGCGGCCGTCGAAGAACATCGGACAGATGCTGCGGATGGAGTGACCCTCCCACAGCAGTACGCGCGCATGGCGCAGACGCAGACGCCGCAGTTCGGCCGCGAGCGCGTCATGATAGGGCTGCCAGTACAACGCGACGCGCTCGGCCACTTCGGCAGCACCCGGTTCCTGCCCTGGCCGATACAGTGGCTCCTCGGCAAAGGAGTGCAGCGGGCACAAACCGGTCTCGCGACGCCCCGGATACAGCGGCACGCCATCGGCCGGCCGGTTCAGGTCGATAAGGTAGCGCGACCAGCGCGGTCGCAGCACACTGGCGCCCAGCTGGCGGGCGACCGGTTCGTACAACTTGCCGACATGCCAGTCGGTGTCGGCCACCTCAAGCGCCGCCTCGGTCAGTCTCGGCACAAGCTCCGGGGGCAACTCGATCCCGTCATGCGGCAGGCTGATCAGCAGCGGCGCGTCGCCTTCGATCAGGGTGTAGTGGGGGGACATCGTCAGCGTTCTCCAGAGGTTCCAGGGCTCAGGTTCAGGGCCCAGGGCTCAGTTCGGAGCAAATCTTGAGGCGACCTCGACCAAACGGTCGCGAGGCAGCACTTGATCTGCTGGGCCCTGGGCCCTGGGCCCTTGGATTCATGCAATGCCTCACCACCGAGAGCATCACCTTTACCCGCATCCATTGCCAAAAGGCTCCGGACATTCTACGACCACCGCCGCGGTAGACTCCCGCCTTTGCCGACGGAGAGCATCCTTGCGCCCGATACTCGCCTGGCTGCGAGCAGGCATCGCCCTGTTGCTGGTCAGCCTCAACACGGTCCTCCATTGCGCACCGCTGTTCCTGATTGCGCTGATCAAGGCGCTGGTGCCGTTGTCTTCGGTGCGCACGATCTGTGACCAAGCGCTGGTTGGCCTGGCGGAAAGCTGGATCGGGGTCAATTCCTGGCTGATCGAGCGCTGCACCCGGACCCGGATCATCGTCGAGGGCCTGCAGGATCTGGACTATCACGGACGCTACCTGATCGTTGCCAATCACCAGAGCTGGGTCGATATTCCGATCCTGCAGAAGGCCCTGAACCGGCGCGCGCCATTCATGCGCTTCTTCCTGAAGAGCCAACTGATCTGGGTTCCAGTGTTGGGATTGGCCTGGTGGGCGCTGGATTTCCCTTTCATGAAGCGCTACACCCGCAGCCAGATCGCCGCCCGGCCCGAATTGGCAGGAGTGGACGTGGAAGCAACCCGGCGTGCCTGCGAGCGCTTCGCGCAGACGCCAGTATCGATCATGAATTTCGTCGAAGGCACCCGCAATACGCCCGCCAAGCACGCCCGTCAGCAATCACCATTCCGCCATCTGCTCAAACCCCGTGCCGGCGGCATCGCCTTCGTCCTGGCCGCGCTTGGTGAGAGCCTGCACTCGATCGTCGACGTGACCGTGGTCTACCCCGGCGGCCGCCCGAGCATGATGGACCTGCTCTGCGACCGCATCGCGCAAATCCGCGTCCACGTCCAGGTGCGCGAAATCCCGACCGAATTCCTCGGCCTGAACTACCACGGCGACCCCGAAAGCCGCGAACGCTTCCAGATCTGGTTGAACGAGTTGTGGCAGGCGAAGGACGCTCGGATTGTGAGGGTGCTTGCGAGCGAGGGCACAGGGCCCAGGGCCCAGGGCCCAGGAGGCGGACGAGGTGCCGCGTCCTGAGCCCGCCGACCATGGCGCTCGCTGCTTTTCTGGGGCCCAGGGCCCTGCTCCTCTTCAACTTTGTGAAGATTTCACACGGCGTGTCCCCGAAACGCCCCTGTGAACGTCCTTGAGACTCGCTTTTCACGTCTGAATCATCCAGTTTGCCTAAGATCCCGGCCCATGACTTCACATACGTGAGAGAGCGAGGGCGCCATGAAACAGCGAGATGATCAGGCCGGGCTGGTGTTGTTGATCGAGGACAACCGCGGGATTTCCGAGATGGTGGGTGAGTACCTGGAGCGGCGAGGGTATTCGGTTGATTACGCTCAGGACGGGGTGACCGGGCTGCATCTGGCGGTCAGCAACAGCTATGACGTGGTCGTACTGGATCTGATGCTGCCGGGCATGGACGGTTTCGATGTCTGCCGCAAACTGCGACAGGAAGCGAAAAAATCCACTCCGGTGTTGATGCTGACCGCGCGTGACACACTGGAAGACAAGGTGACGGGCCTCGACGCCGGGGCTGACGACTATCTGGTCAAGCCCTTCGAGGTGAAGGAGCTGGAAGCCCGAATCCGCGCCCTGATCCGGCGCGACCGCCGACTGGTCAGCCAGGAACTGCTGCGCGTCGGCGACCTGCAACTGGATACCGCCACCCTGCGCGTGACCCGCAACGGCAAGGATCTGGCCGTATCGCCGATCGGCCTGCGCCTGCTGCAGATCCTGATGCGCGAGTCGCCGCGAGTGGTGTCCCGGCGCGACATCGAGCGCGAGATCTGGGGCGACATGTTGCCCGACAGCGACACCCTGCGCAGCCATCTCTACAATCTGCGCAAGGTCATCGACAAGCCCTTCAGCCGCTCGTTGCTGCACACCATCCACAGCGCCGGCTATCGACTGGCGGATCTGGATTCGGAGATGCCTTCGAGTCGGGTGGCCAACGGGTGAGCCGGGAGGATGGGTCCGTGCACCGCTTTGGGTGCACCGGTTTTACTTGATGGCCAGGGCTCAGGGCTCAGGGCCCAGTAGCGCACGCGTATCCTTCGGAACTTTCGGCAGACCCGAATCAGCAGATGAACTCAAACTTGCATCAGACCCGCTTTGCTGGGCCCTGGGCCCTGAGCCCTGGGCCCTCTGACCTTGCCACGGCATCGAACTCTCCGCTGTCTCACTCAGGCAACCCCTCCGTGGCCCCGGCGCCCCAATGAGCCGCTCCACTGGCCTGCGGGCGAAAATCGGGATTGCGTTCATCCTGCAGGCGGCGGCGGTCAGCTGTGGCGCGATTCTGGGCGTGTACGCAGCCGCCGCGGTGTTGCAGGATGTGCTGATCAAGCGAGCGCTGAAGGAAGAGAGTCAGCACTACATCGGCCTGCTCGACGCCAGTCCGCAATTTCCGGAACCGAACACCTTCAACATGCGCGGCTATCTGCTGCGCCCGGGCGAGTCGAATGACCGGCTTCCGGCCGACCTGCGCGGACTTGAGCCCGGCTACCACACGCTGCGCCGGGCCGAGGACAAGCCGCTGGTCTACGTGCGCGACTGCCAGGCCGGCCGATTGTTTCTGCTGTTCGACCAGGAACAGGTCGGCCGCCTCGCCCTGTGGTTCGGCATGATGCCGCTGGCGCTGGTGCTGTTGCTGGTGTACCTGGCCACCTGGCTGACTTACCGGCTGTCGCGCCGGGCAATCTCACCGGTCATCTGGCTGGCGACCACGGTGCGAGGGCTGGACCCGCGCAAGCCGGATCTGTCGGCCCTGTCACACGAACAGATGCCGCCGGATGTTGAGGGCGAAACTGAAGTGCTGGCCGAGGCGCTGCGCGCCTTCGCGGCGCGCCAGACCGAGCTGATCGAGCGCGAGCGCAACTTCACCCGCGACGCCAGCCACGAGTTGCGCAGTCCGCTGACGGTCATCAAGATCGCCAGCGAGGTTTTGGCTGCCGACGGCGAATTGGACGCCTTCGAGTCGCGCAATGTCGAGCGCATCAGTCGCGCGGCGCGCGACATGGAGGCGCTGATCGAGGCCTTCCTGATCCTCGCCCGCGACAGCGCTTCCGGCATGCCGAGCGAGGACTTTCTGCTCGAAACGGTGGTGCGCGAAGAGATGGAGCGGGCCGAGCCGATGCTGGAAGGCAAACCGGTGCAGATGCAGTTGGGCCAGTTCGGCGCCTGCATGATCCACGCACCGCCGAAGGTCGTCGGCGTCATCATCGGCAACCTGATTCGCAACGCCTGTGCCTACACCGAAGCCGGCAAGGTGGACATCCAGTTGCGCTGCGGCGAGGTTGTCATCGCCGACACCGGTGCCGGGATCGAAGCCGAGGAACTGAGCCGGATCTTCCAGCCCTTCTACCGCGCCACTGGCGCAGCGCCGGGCGGCCACGGCGTGGGCCTGAACATCGTCCGGCGCCTGTGCGACCGCTTCGGCTGGGAAGTGAAGCTGGAAAGCGTGCACGGCCAGGGAACGACCGCGACAGTGCGATTTCCCGATGCGCGTCCGGCGCCGAACGGGCTTGCGCACGATTTGGCTTGATGGTTTTGCCAGCCCGCCCCCTCGGCGCGGGCCAAAACGGCCTGCTTCAGCCCATGCGCCAGCCCGAGCTTTCGGGCAACATGCGACCAATGAGCACTCCTCCTGACGACGACAAGGGCCGCCGCGTCCGCAGCCTGAGCGCGCTGTGGCCCTTTCTGCGCCCCTACCGACGCGCCGTGGCTGCGGCGCTGGGCTTTCTGCTGCTGTCGGCCAGTGCTTCGCTGGTGCTGCCGGCGGCGGTTGGGCAGATGATCGACCATGGCTTTTCGCAGACTGACGCCGGCCTGATCGACCGCTATTTCGTCGCCCTGTTCGCGGTCGCGGCGGTGCTCGCGCTGGCCACCGCCGGACGTTTCTACTTTGTCAGCTGGCTCGGCGAGCGGGTCATGGCGGATCTGCGGCGGGCCTTGTTTGGGCATCTGCTGCGGCAGGAGCTGGGCTTCTTCGAGCAGACCCGTGTGGGCGAGCTGCAGTCGCGGCTGACCGCCGACACCGAGCTGATCCAGACCGTCGTCGGCAGCAGTGCCTCGGTCGCATTGCGCTCGATTCTGCTGCTGCTCGGCGCGCTGGTGCTGCTGGTACTGACCAGCCCGCAATTGGCGATGCTGATCGTGATCGGCATCCCGGCGATGGTCGCGCCGATCCTGCTGTTCGGCCGCCGCGTGCAGCAGCTGTCGCGCCAGAGCCAGGACCGGCTGGCCGACACGTCGGCGGTCGCCGGCGAAGCGCTGGGCGCGATCGCGACGGTACAGGCCTTCGCCCGCGAGGAGCACGAACGCAGTCGCTACGGAAAGGCGATCAAGGCCGCCCTGCAGACCGCGCGCAAGCGGCTGCGGATGCGCGCGGTGCTCACCGCGCTGGTCATCCTGCTGGTCTTCGGCGCGGTCACGCTGGTGCTGTGGTTTGGCGCCCAGGCGGTGCTGGAAGACCGCATGAGTCCGGGCCAGCTGAGCCAGTTCGTGCTTTACGCAGTGATGGCGGCCAGTTCCACCGGCGCGCTGAGCGAGGTCTGGGGCGACGTCCTGCGCGCAGCTGGCGCGATGGAGCGGATTCTGGAGTTGCTTGGCCGCACCCCGGCGATCCTCGATCCGGTCAGTCCGGCCACTTCAGCGCGCCGCGTGGCTGGCCACCTACAGTTTCAGCAGGTGTCGTTCCGCTATCCGAGCCGACCCGAGCCGCCTGCCCTGATCGACTTCGACCTGAGCGTGCGACCCGGCGAAACGGTGGCGCTGGTCGGTCCCTCCGGCGCCGGCAAGAGCACCGTGCTGCAACTGCTGCTGCGCCACTGGGAGCCGGAGCAAGGTCGGATCGAACTCGATGGCGTGGCGCTGGATGCGCTGCCGCTGGCCCATCTGCGCGAGCAACTCGCGCTGGTGCCGCAGGACAGTTTCATCTTCGGTGCCAGCGCGCGCGACAACATCCGCTATGGACGACCTGATGCCAGTGCCGAGGAGGTCGAGGCGGCGGCGCGGGCGGCCGAGGCGCACGAATTCATCAGCACGCTGCCGGAAGGCTATGACAGCTACCTGGGCGAGCGCGGTGTGCGCCTGTCCGGGGGTCAGCGCCAGCGCATTGCGATCGCCCGGGCCTTGCTCAAGGACGCGCCGGTGCTGCTCCTGGACGAGGCCACCAGCGCCCTGGATGCGCAGAGCGAGCACGCGATCCAGCGTGCGCTGCAGCGGCTGATGGCCAATCGCACCACGATCGTCATCGCCCATCGGCTGGCGACTGTGCAGCGGGCCGATCGCATCATCGTGCTCGATGCCGGCCGCGTCGTCGCAATCGGCGACCACGCCAGCTTGATCGCGCAAGGCGGACTCTATGCGGAACTGGCGAAATTGCAGTTCGCCGCCTGAGTAGGCAAGCGCTTGTCCGATGCCTTGATCCAGCTCCGCCCGGAGGGTCTGTACTGCCCGGCCGGTGACTTCCACATCGACCCCTGGCGCCCGGTGCCACGGGCGCTGATCACCCATGGCCACGCCGACCACGCGCGCTCGGGCATGGGCGCCTATGACTGTGCCGAGGAAGGCTTGGCGATAGTGCGCCATCGGCTGGCTGATCCGGATCGTCTGACCGGCTGGCGCTACGGCGAGCGGCGTTGCATTGGTGCGGTCGAGGTGTCCTTTCATCCGGCCGGGCATATCCTCGGATCGGCGCAGATCCGCATCGACGACGGCCGCAGCTGCTGGGTCGTGACCGGCGACTACAAGCGCGCGGCGGATGCGACCTGTGCGCCCTTCGAGGTAGTCCCCTGCGATGTGTTGATCAGCGAGGCCACCTTCGCCCTGCCCTGCTACCGCTGGCCGCCGCTTGACGCGGTAGTCGATCAGATCGTGGCCTGGTGGGACGAATGCGCTCGCGCCGGCCGGCCCGCACTGCTGTTGTGCTACGCGCTGGGCAAGGCGCAACGACTGCTGGCAGCGATCGGCGAGCGCTACGGCGAGCAGCGTTGCGTCTACCTGCATGGCGCGATGACCGAGCTGGTACGGCTGTACCGGGAAGCAGGCGTGGCGATGGCGCCGACTGCGCTGGTCAGCGAAGAACCGCGCCAGCATGATTTTGCCGGCGAACTGATCCTTGCACCCCCCAGCGCAGCAGGCAGCCCGTGGATGAAGCGTCTGCGCAACGCCAGCACCGCCTTCGCTTCCGGCTGGATGCTCCTGCGCGGCAACCGCCGCCGCCGCGGCTTTGATCGTGGCTTCGTCCTCAGCGACCACGCGGACTGGCCGGCGCTGCAAGCGACGGTCCGAGAGTGCGGAGCGCAGAAGGTCTACGCCACCCACGGGCAGAGTGCGGCTTGGGTTCGATATCTCAACGAGCAAGGGGTTCGGGCGGCGGAGTTGGGATAGGTTTTAGGTTTTAGGTTTTACGTTTTACGTTTTACGTTTTACGTTTCCGTTTCCGTTTCCTGATCAGAGTCGAAGCTCAGTGGGGCAGATGGACGCCAATCAGGAAACCCAGAACGGCATCAATGTTTGGCTTTTGCTCCTGCTCTTTACGTAAAACCTAAAACGTAAAACCTAAAACGAGCTCTTGAAACCAATGTCCCCCTTCACCGCCCTCTACACCCGGCTCGACCAAAGCACCGCGACCTCCGCAAAGGTCGAAGCGCTGGCGGACTACTTTCGCTCCTCCCCACCCGCCGACGCCATCCACGCCGTCGCCCTGCTCTCCGGCCAGCGGCCGAAGCGGGTGCTCAACAGTCGTGAGCTGCGCACCCTGGCCGGGCGGCTGAGTGGCTTGCCGGAATGGCTGGTGGAGGAAACCTACGCGCACGTGGGGGATCTGGCCGAGACTGTCGCGTTGTTGTGTCCGGCGTCGGAATCGGATTCGGCGGCTATCGGACGGGACGAGGGCCCAGGGCTCAGGGCACAGGGCCCAGTAGAGCGGGCGCCGATCTCCTCTCCCGACGAAATAGCTGACCGGCCGCTGGCCGAGTGGCTGTCCACGGCACTGCCGGCGCTGCTGGCCGAGCCGTCAGAGGTCCGGATCGCCAAGCTTCAAGACTGGCTGCTGCGGCTGCCACTGGGTCAGCGCTTCGTGCTGCTGAAACTGATCACCGGGGCCTTCCGGGTCGGCGTATCGCAGAAGCTGATGGCGCAGGGGCTCGCGCGCGCATTCGATCTGGCGCCGAGTCTGCTCGCCGACCGGTTGGTCGGTGGCGTCGGTTTGACCGCGGGCGACTTCGAGGCGCTCGTCGACCCGGCCAGTGGCGACACCGATAGCCACCAGCCGTACCCCTTCTTTCTCGCTTCGCCCCTGGATGGCGCACCGGATGCCCTCGGCGAGCCGCTGGAGTGGCTGGCTGAGTGGAAGTGGGACGGTATCCGTGCGCAGCTGATTCGGCGCGGTGAGGTCGTGTTGTGGTCGCGCGGGGAGGAGCGGCTGGATGGTCGCTTCCCCGAGATCGAGGCGGCCGCCGTCGCGCTGCCCGATGGCTGCGTCCTCGACGGTGAGATTCTGGGCTGGCGCAACGAGGCACCCCTGCCGTTCCAGCAGTTGCAGCGACGGATCGGCCGACGCAAGCCCGGTGCGCGCCTGTTGAACGAAGTGCCGCTGCGCTTGATCGCCTTTGATTTGCTCGAACTGGAAGGCCGCGATCTGCGCGCCGAACCGCTGCAACGTCGGCGCGAACAGTTGCAGGCGCTGGTCGAGCCAGTGGCCAGCGATGCGCTGGGTGTGTCACCCGGCCTGCCCTTCGAGCGCTGGGAAACGCTGGCCGAGTTGCGCGACAGTGCCCGCGAACGGGGTGTCGAGGGCTTGATGATCAAGCGGCTGGACTCGCCCTATCGGCGCGGCCGGCGACGCGGCGACTGGTGGAAGTGGAAGCTCGATCCGCTCACGATCGATGCGGTGCTGATCTACGCCCAGGCCGGCCATGGCCGTCGTTCCAACCTGTACACCGACTACAGCTTTGCGCTGTGGGATGGCGATCGGCTGGTGCCGGTGGCCAAGGCCTACTCCGGTCTCGATGACGCCGAAATCCAGCGGCTGGACCGCTGGATCCGGCGCCATACGATCGAGCGCTTCGGCCCGGTGCGGTCGGTCACGCCGGAGCTGGTGTTCGAACTGGGCTTCGAGGCGGTGCAGACCT
>DAIMJK010000095.1:0-11347 GCA_036722245.1 Lysobacterales bacterium | reverse complement strand
TGGCCGATGGACTCTTGTCGGCCGCTGAGGTTTGTGAGGCCGGTTCGGAATGGCAGGCGGTGGTGCAAAGTACGCCGGCCAGCAACAACGTCAGGGCGAGTTGTGGGGTGCGGATTGGGATCACGAAAGCATTCCTTTGCCAGCGTTCGCCGGCGGATCAGAGTCTCAGAGACAGACCATCGCTGAGTGAACGTCGGTAAGCCGCGATGGCGGGCAGCAGGCCGGCGATCACCGCAGCCAGCAGCACCATGCCCAGCAGCAGCCATTCTCGCGCGGTCGGTGCACTCATCGACAGGCTCAGACCGAACTGTGCCTGCGCCAGTGGGGCGGCGACCGCGATGGCCAGGTAGAACAATGCCAGCGCCAGCGCGATCCCTGCCAGTGCCAGAACGACTGCCTCGGCCAGCAGCAGTCCGAAGACGTGCCGTGGCGCGGCTCCTACCGCGCGCAACACCGCCATCTCGCGCCGTCGTTCGCCAAGGCTGGTGACGAGGGTGGCGCTCATGCCCAGCAGCCCGGCCAGCACGACCAGCACCGCCACGACGCGCAAGGCATCTTCGGCGACGCTGACCAGACTCCACAGTTGCTGCAGCGTGACTCCAGGCAGGATCGCGCTGAGCGGTTCGGCGCGGTACTCATTGATCTGACGCTGCAACGCAAAAGCCTGCACGCGCGTCTTCATGCCGATCATCGCGGCGGTCAGGGAAGCCGGTGGGGCCTGCGGATCGTGGTTGGCGCCGGAGCCGGGAATGCGCGCGCCGCTCTGCCAGTCGCGATGAATCAGCGACAGGCCGTCCAGACCGACGTGGACGGTGCGGTCGACCGGCGTGCCGGTGGCTGCGAGGACGCCGACGACGACGAACGGATCCTCGGCGTGATCGGCGAAGCTGACATCGCCCAGGCCATGCGAAAGGACGATCTGGCTGCCGACCGAGTGGCCCAGTTGGCGGGCCACTTCGCTCCCCAGTACGGCCTCCAGCGGCGCCTCGAAGGGTCGACCGGTCGCCAGTTGCAGGGCCTGACCGCCGCCGTAACGATAGTGCTGGAAATAGCGGCCATCGGTGCCGAGCACGCGATAGCCGCGATAGGAGTCGCCCAGCGACAGCGGAATCGCCCACGCTACCGCGCTGTGATCGCGCAGCGCGGCATAACTGTCCCAGCTGAAGTTCTGTGGTGCATCGCCAATGCGGAACACCGAGTAGAGCAGCAGTTGCAGCGCGCCGCCGCGGGCGCCGACGATCAGGTCGGTGCCCGATACGGTACTGGCGAAACTGCTGCGCGCCTGCTCGCGGACACGCTCGACCGCCAGCAGCAAGGCGACGCTGGCGGCGATCGTCAGCAGCGTCAGGATGGCCGAGGCGCGCCGATTGCGCAGGCTGGCCAAAGCGAGTCGGAGCAGGCTCATGCCGACACCTCCGCGCGCAGATCGGCCATTTCCAGCTGGCGCTGGAAGTGCGGCGACAGGGTCGGATCATGACTGACCAGCAGCACTGCGCTGTTGTCGGCGCGGGCCTGTTCCAGCAGCAACTCCAGGAAACGATCGCGATTGTCGGTGTCCAGCGCGGAGGTGGGTTCGTCGGCGAGGATCAGTTCCGGCGCGCCGATCAGTGCGCGCGCCGCCGCCACCCGTTGCTGCTGTCCGATCGACAACTCACCGGCCGGGCGGTCATACAGACCCGGCTCCAGACCGAGCCGGTCGAGCAACTCGCGGGCGCGCTGCAGACGTTGCGCGGGACTGGCGCCAGCGCGGGCGCTGCGGGCCGGTGCAAAGCGCAGCGGCAGCAGCACATTGCTCACGACATCCAGATAGGGCAGCAGGTTGAAGAGCTGGAAGATCAGGCCGATGTGCTCGGCCCGAAAGCGATCGCGTCGGCGCGCCGGCAGCTGACTGAAGGACTGGCCGCAGACTGTCACTACGCCGCGCTGCGGTAACAGCACGCCGCCGATCAGGCCAAGCAGGGTGCTCTTGCCCGAGCCGGATGCGCCGCGCAGCAGCACGCTCTCACCGCGGTTCAGGTGCAGGCTGTCGATCCGCAACAACGGCGCCTGTCCGCCCCAGCCGAACTGGAGTTGGCTCAGCCGCAGTGCTTCAGTCATTGGACCGCCATCGCAACTGGGTCTCCGTAGTCTGCATCTGGGTGCCTCCCTGTCCGCTTTCCAGCAGCCATTGTGCCCGCACTCGCGGCTGCGTGCCGGCCTCGGCCGGCCAGTGCAACTGCAGTCCCGAGGGTCCCGGCGGCGGGCATTGGTGGGTGCGGGTCAGATACAGGTCTACGTGTCCCGCGTGTGCGGAGTCCTGCGCCTGCTCGTCGCTGTGTCCGTGGTCGTTACTGTGTCCGTGCTCGTCGTGGTGCTTGTGGTCGTGCTTGTGGTCGTGCTTGTGGTCGTGAACATGCGTCTGGGCAGCCGCACCTGCGGCCGCCTGTGGAACCTGGCCGCGCTCCAGATCAATGCTGCCGCCGGGTTCCAGCCTGGCTTCGACCGACTGCGTAGTGCACTCCGGCTCCAGCTGCATTGCTTGCACAGCCAGCGCCCGCACCGCGGCCAGCACGGCGGCCGCCTCGGTCTGGTTGTGCGGCAGGCGCTCGAAGCCGACCAGATCGGCCAGCGGCACACGCAGCTCGAGCCACCATTGGGCGCCGTCCTGGGCGATCGCCAGATCGGCCAGACCGTGTTCGTGAGCCCGCTGGGTGAGCGGTGCGGACAGCGAGGAGGCCTCGCCGAGGCTCTGCTCGGCACTGGACTGCGGCTGTGCGGCAAGGATGCCGGCGTAGCCGCCGAGCAGCGCGGCGGCCGACCAGCGCAGGGCAGGGAGGGTAAAGAGGTGGACTCTGGATTGCATGGGCAGTGGTGCTGATGGCCAAAGATGTTATAGAATAACATTCCGACGCGCCGCCAAGGCGCGCATCTCGCAACCTCCAGTCTGGTCGGCATGACGGCTGTTCAGGGTGTTTGGAGCAACAGGCGGCATGCAGGCGAATACAGACATTGTCGAATCATGGGACGAGGCGGCACTGGTCGAGGTCCCCCAGACGGCCAGTCTCTGGTCCTGGCTGGATCGTATCGGTGCCGGCCTGTCGCTGACCTGCGCCCTGCATTGCCTGGCCATCCCGGTCGTCCTGCTGGCCATGCCGGCCGTGCGCGCCAGTCTGAGCAGCTTCGATCCATCGATGACGGGATGGTCCCGTTGGCTGCTGTGGTCGCATCAGGTGGAATGGATGATGGCGGCCATGGTGATCGGGTTTGCCGGTATCGTGCTGGGTCGTGGCTGGTTCGTGCACGGTCAGTCCAGGGCCTTGCGCTGGTATGTTGCCGGTAGTCTCACGCTGGTGCTCGCAACGCTGGAATGGATCGACCTGGGCATGGCGCACGGGTTCCTGCTGGCTCTGGGCGGGCTTCTGATCGCTTGGTCACACTGGACCAATCTGCGCCTGCTGCGCAGCACGACGGGGCGTTGCAGCGCCGTTGCCTGAAGAGGCTGGCGAAACAGGTTGCAGGTGCATGATGCGGCTCTCCTGAGCCTTGGGCCCTGCTCTTCGCTTCCCTCACCGACATTCTGCGCGCAAGGCCGAAGCTGTCCCGGGCTCTTTCCCGAGTGCAACTCGGGGTTCCATAAGGCCGGCTCTCCTGGGCCCTGGGCCCTGGGCCCTGTGCCCTGCTCTTCGCTTCCCTCACCGACATTCTGCGCGCAAGGCCGAAGCTGTCCCGGGCTCTTTCCCGAGTGCAACTCGGGGTTCCATAAGGCCGGCTCTCCTGGGCCCTGGGCCCTGGGCCCTGTGCCCTGCTCTTCGCTTCCCTCACCGACATTCTGCGCGCAAGGCCGAAGCTGTCCCGCGCTCTTTCCCGAGTGCAACTCGGGGTTCCATAAGGCCGGCTCTCCTGGGCCCTGAGCGGCTTCAACGGAAGGCGCGCACGACCAGATCCTTGGCCGACATCTTCATCTGGTACTGAAATCGATCGGAGCGGTACAGGGCGCGCAGGAAATCAAAGGCGCGGCCACGCTGGTCGCGAGTGATCCGGGTGATCGCCAGCAACGGTGCACCCAGCGTCACTTCCAGCTGATCGGCGATGGTGCCATCGGCAGCCTCGGCCGACAGTGTCTGTTCGACCTCACTGAGGTCCAGTCCGATCCGCCGAAACAAGTCCAGGCGGGAATTCTGGCGCAGGTTCTCGGCACAGAATACCGGGCCCAGCGGCAAGGTCCAGCTGGTGTAGTGGGCGAACGGCAGGCCCTCGTTGCTGCGCACACGAATGGCGCGATCGACGGTGTCGCCAGGCTGCAGGGCGAGTGCGTCAAGGACCTGCGGCGGCGGCACGACGCGAGCGAAGTCGAGCAGGCGAATGCTGGTGGCGCGGCCGATCAGAGCGAGCGAATCGATCATGCTCAGCAGTGGCGCCTGCAACAGCTTGGGCGGCTCGCGATAGCTCACATGGCTGCCAAGGCCGCGGCGCCGCGTGATCAACCCATGCGCCGCCAATTCGTCCAGGGCGCGCTTGCTGGTGATCCGCGAGACATCGAAAAACTCGGCCAGCTCGGCCTCTCCCGGCAGCCGTGAGGCAAGCCGCAATTCACCAGTCTCGATCTTGCGCTTCAGGATCAGGTAAAGCTGATGGTAGAGCGGTTCGGGCTGGCTGCGATTGAGCGCGGCGCGCTCGCCTTCGGTGAAGCCGCGCATGCTCGATGCTCAGCTTTCCGGTTCAGCGGTTGAGTCGTCGGCCTGCAGCAATGCGAGATAGGCGTCCAGATCGGCATCGTTGTCAAACAACTGATCGACTGCCAGGTTCTGCACCGCGGCAAAGACCCGCTTCACTTGCGGGGTGGCATTGGCGGCGACCACCCGGCGACCGAGTTTGGCCATGTAGTTGCGCGCCTTCAGTATCAATCGCACGCCGGCCGAACTGATGTACTCGACCCGCTTGAGATCGAAGGCGATGACCCTGGGCTTCTCGGCCAGCGCCTTGTCCAGGTGTGGCTCCAGATCGGTACAGGTTTCCGCGTCCAGCCGGCCGACAAGTATCAGCACTGTGGTGCCATCCTTGCGGCGGTCGATCAACATCGGTGTCATGGGGCGCTCCTGTCGACGATCAGTAGGCCGGTGCCAGCGGCACCTTGAAGCTCAGGTGGTTGAAACTACCACGGCGCTCAAAGACGCAATCCCGGGCGAAATGACGGACCAGCGGCAGGCCGACACCACCTTGCTCGACCGGCGCTTCCAGCGGCGATTCGAAAGGGTCGAAATGGGAGCCGTTGTCGACCCATTCGCACCACACCGTGTGCTCGTCGGAGATCAATTCCAGCCGGCACTCGAGCGCCTCCTCGCCACGACCACTGTGCCGGAACAGATTGACCAGCAACTCCTCCAACACCAGGACCAGATCGTCCAGGGCGTCTTCGAACTGGCCGGAGGACTCGGCAAACTCAGTCTGCAACTCACGCAGTTGACGCAGCACGGTGCTGACGTCACGCAACTTGAAGGTCCATTCCGTCCGACCACTGGCATGAGATGGCGACGCGTTGGGCATGGGACAGTCAGCAAGCGCGATGGAGCCGATAGTTTAGCCGGAAGAACAGGGTTGGAGAGCAGGGCCCAGAGAGAGAGCCGCCTTGAGTGGAACCCCGAGTTGTACTCGGGAATGGGGCCCGAGCAGGGTCCGGAGAACCACCTCAATGGAACCCCGCGTTGTACTCGGGAATGGGGCCAGAGCAGGGCCCGGAGAGCCACCTCAATGGAACCCCGAGTTGTACTCGGGAATGGGCCCAGCGCAGCCTGGACCTTGCGCGCAGGATGTCAATGAGTTCAGGCAACGCAGCAACAGGCAGTGGTGACTGCCGCGGCAAGGCCTCGACCTTCCAGCGCAGGCCAACGTCGCAAGCTGGAAACACAACCTCGTCTCGACACAGCCAGTCCGCCCTGGTTCGGTCAAACCAAATCCCGGCTGAACGCCACAACCATGACTTTCGGCACATTCATTGTTCGCTCAGAAAACCAGGCGCAGTTTCGGGACGCAGGCTGGCCCGACCTCACGGCTGTGTCTGCCCGGACTCGGCCGCATCGGCATGGTGCCTGGCGGTGTTGATCCGGTCCACGGGGGGCAACGTCATGACTGCGATAGTGGGCACGCGACCAGACTTTCAACCACAACGGCGCGCGCAGTCTTCATTCGGGCTGCGATTGCGACCTCGCAGGATCGCTGCGTTGTGGGCTACGGTGGTTCTGCATGTCGTGCTGCTAGGGACGATGTGGCTGGTGCGACCCGATCCCGGGCTGTCCGAAACCAAGCCGCGGCCGGTCGAAACGATGAACTTCACTCCGGTCGAGATCATCCCGCCGCCTGTTCCGCCCGAGCCCGAGCCGGAGAGGCTGATTCGTCCGGAACCCTTGCCATTCACCCGCACCCCGCCACCGCCACCAGTCCTGGATATGGAGGCTGGCGCGGCGACGCAGGCCGTACCGGTGCCAGGCCCAGTCGTGGGCGATCTGCTGGCACCGATCGCGACGACGGCGGTCGTACCCCTTCAGGTGACTTCGACCGCGCCAGTGTCCGCGAACCTCCGCGAGGGAATCGACTATCAGTGTCGCAAGCTCAACTACCCGATCTCCGCTGAGCGTCGGAACCTGCAGGGCACGGTCGGTTTGCTGTTGCGGATCAATCGAAGCGGCACTCTGGTCGCGGCGGAAGTGGCCCGGTCCAGCGGGCATCGGGTGCTGGACAACGCCGCGATGCGCTGGGTGCGCGGCTGCAGCTTCACGCCGCCTGCGCTGGATGGCGGGTCGATGGAGGCGGTTGCCCGGATGCCCGTGCAGTTCATTTTGCGTTGAGAAAGCTGGGCCGGTGCCGACACCTCTGAGCACGAGCTTGGAGCATCAGCGCCGGCTGACTCGCGCATCGCGCTGGGGACAAGAATCGGACCGTGCCGGCACGCGGAACCCCCCGGCGCGCGGTTGGTGATCCCGTGCAGTGCCGCAAGCGCCACCCGGCTGCGTCAATCGGGTAGTCGGTAGCGCAAGATCGGCACGGGTGACAGCTCACTCAGCACGTAAACGTTGCGGCAGTCCTTGTCGAAGGCGAGCGACTCGGCCTGGGGCAGTGGCAGCAGCGCCAGCGCCCTGGGTCGCTGGTTGCCGAGGCCATGGTCCCAGCCTTGTGGCGGACGGCTGTAGCGCTGGATAGAGCCATAGGTCAGGATCCACAGTTCATCGCCCGAGCAGTTGAAGTCCATCGCGGTGGGCTGATGGCGATAGCGGTTGAACCCGCTCCCCTGGCTCAGTTCTGCCTCGGTCAGTCGCGGCATACGGGTCAGCGGACCGATTTCACGCGCGACTTGTGGGCCCTGCGGTTCCAGATCGAAGCGGTACAGGCGTGGTGGCTTGGTTCGTTTGCTGACCAGATAGCCAACCGGTCGAGCCGGATCGATCGCCAGCGACTCGACATCGTGCGGCTCGTCCGGGTAGCTCAGCTGCAGCGAATACTCGACGCTGGCAGCGCTCTGGCTGGCTTCCAGCAGGGGTTCTCGCAGGATATGCACTACCACGCTCGGTCGGACCCCACCGTTGTCGCCGACGTCAGCGATCGCCAGGTACGGGCCGTCGCCATGGTCGTAGGCGGCAAGGTCCTCCCAGTCATGATTGCGCACGTCCAGGTCGAAGGTGGCGCGCAACTCGCCGCTGGTGCTCAGCGCAAACAGCTGGGCAGGGTTACCGCTGTCGTTGATCAACCACAGGATGTCGGCATCCCTGCGCGATCCGGCGGCGCCACTGGCTTCGGTCAGCAAGGCTTCGTTCAGGATCCCGCTGATACTTACTGACGGTTTTTGCGGCGCGACTGCGCGGTCCTGATCGGCCGGTGCATGGCCGAGCAGCAAGGCCAGAATGACGTCCTGCAGGGTCATTATTCTGCCGCGATCGGCTCGGCCGCCGCGACCTGCAGGCTGGTCAGCAGATCCAGTGTTGCGTAGAAGCGAGTCGGATCGCCGTCGCCCACCGCCAGCGCAATATGACCGCTGCCAAAGCCGGCAAGGGCTGCATCGAAACCGTGCCAGGCGCCGTCAACCCAGGCCTCGGTCCATGCGTGCGGCACGAACACATCGGCTTGTCCGGCGAACTGACCGACCCGGGCAAAGCCGGTCAGCACGCGGGTAGGAATGCCCTCGGCACGCCCCAGCGCGGCCAGCAGCAGGGCGTGCTCGGTGCAGTCACCGCGGCGATTGCGGCTGACCTCCAGCGCCGAGGCATAGCCGACGCTCAGAGTCTTGCCGCTGATGTATTCGCGCACGAAGTCCTCGGCCGCGCGCATCCGGGTCAGCGCCGGATCGTCCCGCTTGCCCAGCGCTCGGGCAGCGAGCTGCTTGATCTCGGGGTGGTCGGACTGCAGCCAGAGGGTCGCTTCCAGCGCACGTTCCAGCGCAAGGGGCTCGTCATTGGCGAAGGGTGCGTCGGCCGGCAGCGCGCGAGCTTGCGGGTCGACTACCAGCCAGCCTTCACGGTGGCGTTGATGGCTGGTCTGTGGCAACTCGTCCAGACTGACGCCGGTGAACTGATAGCGCGTGGTCTTGTCCGGCCTGGCCTTGCTCGCCTCCGGTGCCTTGATCAACAGCTGGCTGAGGAACTCGGGCGACTGGCTCGGCGCCATCGCGCAGTCGCGGTCGCAGCTGACCAGTTCGATCTGCATACCCTGCAGATTCATGCTGATCCGCCGCGGCTCGAACTGGGCGTCGACCGCGGCATGAATCCGCAGCGGCCGGTCGCTGTAGTGGATCTCCTGTACGACCTCGATCAGTTCCAGATCCTCTGTCAACACTTCGGTCGGCACACTGTCGTGGATCTCGGTACGGACTCGGACCGTGTCGAGCATCAGCGGCTGAAAGGCATGGAACTCGACCACCGTGCCTGGGCGCATGCCGCTGTCGACGATCGCCCTTCGCTGTGCCTCGAAAAACAGCGCATCGCCGGGCAGATCCAGCACCCGGCTGCTGCGTTCTCCGCCGACCTCGGAAACCACGTCGAAACGACCATCTGGGCGGCGCAGACCTTCGTAACGCGTGCGTTGATCGGAGACCTTCTGCTCGGCCACAAAGCGCAGCGCGGTGCCGTCCACGGCCTCTACGCTTTCTTCCATCGACTCCAGCCGCACCAGCACGCCGGCGCGCTGGATCTCCAGCACCATCGTCTCGCGCGTCAGTATGCCCTCGTCGGCAACGATACGTTCCGAACTGGCCCAGCCCGCCTTCAGACCATCGAACAGTACCGCTCGCCAGGAAGTGATGCTGCCACCGGGGTCCGTGGCGTCAGGGCTGAGGGTGTCGGCGGAATCTCGGGCGGCAAGCGGGCTGACTTGGATGAGCAGCAACAGCAGCAGACAGCGCAGCCCGCGCTGGGTTTGGGCGATGGCCATCATCGATGTTCACGCTGTGGCTGGTGGGGATTGGTCATTCTGCCTGTTCTTGCGAGCTCTCAACCCGCAGCGAACGCAAAAAATGCACCGCCTCGTCAAGCGCGGCGGTGCGATGCATCGGCGGCAAGCTGTCCAGGAAGACGCGGCCATAGCTCTTGCTGCGCAGGCGCGGGTCACACAGTACCAGCACGCCGCGGTCGTCGACATCGCGGATCAGCCGGCCGGCGCCCTGCTTGAGGGCAAGCACGGCTTCGGGCAGGGACAGGTCGCGAAACGGTGACAGGCCGCGCCGGCTGAGTGCGTTGGCGCGGGCGCGGGCGAGTGGGTCATCGGGCTGGGCGAAGGGCAGGCGGTCGATGATCACCAATGACAACGCCTCACCGCGCACATCCACGCCCTCCCAGAAGCTGGCCGCGCCGAGCAGGACCCCGTTACCCGAAGCGCGGAAGTCTTCCAGCAGCTGATGCCGCGGCGCCTCGCCCTGTACAAACAGCGGGAACTCGAGTGCGCCGCGCAGGCGATCGGCCGCCTCGCGCAGGGCCCGGTGCGAGGTGAACAGCAGGAAGCAGCGACCGCCGCTGGCCCGGATCAGTGGTAGTGAAAGCTGCACCACGGCCTGGGTATGACCGGGGCTGTTCGGCTCGGGCAGGTTCTGCGGCAGCAGCAGCATGGCCTGGTTCGGATAGTCGAAGGGGCTGTCCAGCCGCAGCGTGCGGGCATCATCGAAGCCGCTCGCCGTGAGGTAATGGTCGAAGCGTTCGCCGACCGCCAGCGTCGCGCTGGTCAGCACCCAGGCCGCGCCACTGTTGGCGCGGAAGGCACGCAGTTGCGCGGCCACTTCCAGCGGCGTGCTGTTGAGCGCGAAGCCGCGCCCGCGGCACTCGTACCAGCGCACCCGCTCGATCGGCGCGACGGCATGCTCGGCCGTCGGCAGGTCGACCGCCATCGTGCTGTCGTCGCTGAGCAGCATCTGCAGGCGCGCGGCCAGTTGCTCGGCCCGCAGCGCGCAATGCTCCATGCCGGGGCTGGCTTCCTCGAGTTCCTTCAGCGCGGCTTCCAGGGTCTCGACCGCCCGCCCCAGTTCGGTCAGCGCATCGGTCACCTGGTACTGCTCGGTCAGCTCCTGCCAGGCGCCGCGGGTCGGCACCGATTCCAGCGCCAGTCGCAACACCCGCACCGCCTGCTCGAGGAAGTCGACCGGGCTGCGCAAGGCAGACAGTGCGCCACTGATCTCACCGGCCTCCCGCAAACTGTCGCGACCGAGCTCGATCAGCTGGCGCGCGGTCAGGGAAATGCCGAAGAACTGGGTCGCGGTGGCGACCATCTGATGCGCTTCGTCGAGCACGATCAGTTCGGCGCCGGGCAGCAGTTCGGCGAAGCCCTCCTGCTTCAGCGCCATGTCGGCGAACAGCAGATGATGGTTGATCACCACCAGATCGGCTGCTTGCGCCTTGCGTCGTGCCCGCACGACGTGGCATTCCTCCAGGAACGGGCACTCGGCGCCGATGCAGTTGTCGCTGGTCGATGTCGCCTGGGCCCAGATTGGTGCGTCCTCCGGGACCGAGCTCAGCTCGGCGCGGTCGCCCTCACGCGTCTTCGCCGCCCAGGCGCGGATCTGACGCAGCTGCTGTAGTTCTTCGCGTCGCTGGATCAGCCCGTCGTTGCCGGCGATATCGAGTCGATGCAGACACAGATAATTGGCCCGCCCCTTGAGCAGCGCGACTTTGGGGCTGAGTTTCAGCGCGGCCAGCAAGCGCGGCAGGTCACGATGGAACAGCTGGTCCTGCAACGCCTTGGTGCCGGTCGAAACCAGCGTGCGCACGCCGCCAATCAGCGCCGGCAACAGATAGGCAAAGGTCTTGCCGGTGCCGGTACCGGCCTCGACCACCAAAGCGGCGCGATCAGCGATCGCCTCGCTCACCGCCACCGCCATCTGCTGCTGGCAAAGCCTCGG